>SKGZ01000014.1 GCA_007117175.1 Bacteriovoracales bacterium
AGGGCGTCAACCTTATCTGGTAAATAAGCAATCGCAATTTGTTTCACAAGTTTTTCTTCATTTTCGTCACCGACAACACCTTCGACCCAAAAGGTGTCATTAACAACACGAACAGTCACATCTCTAAAATTATTACGCACAAACTCTTCTTGCATTTTTTGAGCAATTATTTTTTGATTCAATGGTGAAAGCTCTACTAAGCGCAAAACATCTGGGTAAACTTCTAAAACGGTCGCTATTTTTCCTATATCATTCGGCACAATAATTTTTCCGCCTACGTAGACTCTTCCTCCCCGCACACCGATCTCTATCCCCTCTATGTCTTGCAGTAATTCACGTAGTTCAGAAACCACCTTTGATTGATCATTGCTGGTTATCGAAAGGATATAACGCACTCTCTCTTCACCTAAAGTATCTCTTATCGTCAGGGAGGTATTGCCTTCTTTTAACCCTATAAATGTAATGGTTTGTCTTCTAAGGTCTGGTTCTACTTTAACTAATGTACTGTCTCCCAAGTACATATTACTAGTGAATGCAAAATCCAACTCAATCACTTTATCGATTCCAACTACTAAATTAATCTCTCTTGTTTCAACTTTTTTTTCACTCTGGGCCAGTGCAAAGCTATTCAAGATTAAAACAAGCAATAGAAATCTCATTACATTCCTCTTCTTTGACGTTGCTGAGTTTCTTTTTCACTATAAAATTGCTTCGCGGCAGGAGCGTCCTCTCCCAGAACATCAAAAAGCTTAGTCGCCGGAAGTCTCTCAATCGATTTATCGTCATTATTCCTCAGACTCAGATGTAAACTTGCCCCAATATTATTAAGGAAAATGACTTGCTGGATTTCACTAGGGGTAAGCTCTAATGTCACTGTGTTGTAGTCAGTATAAGTATTCAGATTGAGTTTTTTTATTTCTTCATTTCTTTGCAAACCAACCACCGGCAATGAATTGGTTATATTATAGCCCGTAGATAGCACTAACGAATCTTGCAATACAGTTTTAACTTTAATCTTATCTAACTGTCCTGGAGCATAAGCGATTGTAGAAATCACATCAACTCGATCACCTGGCTTGATGAGCTTACTGACAGCTTGATTAGCTGTCACGTTGATAGCATAAGCCCTACGCCCAATACTCACCTGATTAGATAAACCGGTTCTAGCACCGGGATAAGTCACCCTTGGCTTGGTAATTTGCTCTCCTGCCTTAATAGGAGTTGTAGCAACTGTATTGTATATTTCTTCAATCTTTTTAACATGACCTGGCTGTCGAAATTGCTCAGGCACATTCTCAACTCTCACCTTAGTGTCATCAATTAACTCTAATTCCTTAATATCAACTTTTGCCACTACTACTGGCTGAGGGTTCCCGTACTTTTCCAAGAAGGTCGACTCCATACTCTCGATATAAGAATAGGCCATAAACATGGCGATGAGAGCAATGGCAAAGCTCAGTGTAAAAGCGCGACTGTTCATAGCAAATCTCCTCTTGCTCTTTTTAGAATATGCTAGTTTTTACTTGAGTTCAGAGAGGGGAAGTTTTTTCAACGTATTTCACAGGCTTGACGTGTGGCTACTCGACTAGATTGCTCAGTTGCAATCAAGGGAACAATGCTACCTTGACTTCTCACATAAGTATGACCGCACACTCCATAGACTGTTCCCACCTTGATAAAATGTGTCTGCTCGTTTGTATAAGCCACTTCACACCTTTGATTCTCTCGTTCCAAGGGAAGATTGATTTTATAGCATGGTAAAAGTGGAGTTTGCCCACCATCTGCAAAGCGCTCCCTCCAGCCAATAAAAAACATACCAAACAGCTGAAATCGACTATGCACTTGTTCATCTCGCAAAGGAAACTCTGAGCTATTTTTAATGCGAGCGTAAAAATAACCGCGGGTCACTTTTTGTTGATTAATGGCACCATTAATTGAATTGCCAACTCCGACAATAATAAAAAGAAAGGAAATCAACAGCGGAAAGAAGAAGAGGAATTCAAAAAGTGCCTGACCTTTCTGGTTTTTTTTGTTTTTAACAGCCATTATCATAAAGAGTCGCCTCAGCTATTAAGTTTGGACTACATGTTCCTAGCATCGTTTCATAAATGCGACAGCGACAGTCCGCACGGACAGGCTCCTTTCCCAGGAATGCCTCACTCACTAAATCTAAACTCTGCCCTCCAATCAGTCCTGTCCCTGAAATAACTCCTTGATAAATATAATAAAGTCCAACAAATTCATATGCCACCAATCCAGGATGATTCACATTCAGCTCTCCATCTTTGGCACCTATTGTTCTTAGACTTTCCTGATCAAAAACACTTCTGGCTTGGTTAAATGCTTGATCAAAAATGATAATAGGGTTATCACCTCTATTATCAAACAACGAATATTCACGAGCAGCTTGATAAGTCTTGTAATGGACCACATAGCCAATCACGTAGTTGAGCCCGATAGAGGTCGTTAGTGAGAGCATACTAATACATAGAATAAGAACTAAAAGAAACTCTATGGTTGATTGGCCCGCTTGTTTTTGTTTTTTTAAAAGCCGCATTAAGGTATGCCTCCTGGGTATGCCTCTGCTGGACCAAAGAATCTGGTGTCATTGATTTCTTCATTGTAATAAGAAGGATGGGTGATTACTTGATAAGAAGGGGGGTATTGCTCCCTCAGACGCGATGAATACGTATGGCGATAAGAGAACTGAATAGAGTTTTTAATCTGAGAAAACAAACTTTGTGGATCATCCCCATCAAAAAGCTCTGCCAGTAACGGATTTCTAAAAACCAACATAACCAATGAAAGAATCACAAATAGCATCAACATATATTCGACGGTACTTTGTCCTGCCTGTGCCACCTTATTCATTGATCTGAAACCCGTTTTCATAATTAGAAAAAAAACAATCTCTTTGACAAATTCCTGTGCTCAAATTCATTGTTAAATAATGACCTAGCGAACCAAATGATTGCCCTAAAAAGTTAGAAACACTTTGAGTAAGACCGGAAATAATGATTAATGCCAAGACCAAAACCAGTAAATATTCTACTACCGCCTGTCCTGATTGCCGCTTTTTCATATCTTTATTTTAAACTAAACGATCTGCTCTCCCCAGTTTGGGAAGATTATACCTCTCTTGTATTCAAAGGATATTGAGTACTTAGCAGCTACAAAAGAAATTTAAAAAAATGCTCAAAATAGGCTATAATAAAGGAGTCCGGTCGAAGCAAATGACTGTTTCGCCCTACAAGATTTTTATCGGGAGCTGTCCCTGGTCACCGTGAGCACGCCCGACTATCTTGGTTGACTGTTGTGATCAAAAGGGATCCAAGAGCAACCTTGCTGTAGAAGAGATAGATAAATGGGAAGCCTTAAGTGACTACTCATTGCGCCCACCTATTTAATAGGGGCGCGAAACTCAGGTCTTGGCCGGACTTTTTTTACCAAACTTCCTTGACATCTACCTCCCATTTTCTTGATCATAAGAGTTATGGATATACAATTAGAAAGTAATCATTTTAAATGGGTCGAGAATCTGGCACTTGAAGAGATCAATATTGAAGAGTCAGGAATCATTTCAATGGAGTCCTCTCGAGATCAACAAGCGCAAATGGAGGAGAGCTCCATTGAACTCATGGATGATCTCAGGGAACTTTTTGAAATCTATGTCTCTAAATTTAATCAATTAAGGGCCAGTGCCGAGCAAGATCAACATAAAACAATCAAAATGTTTAAAATCTCTAATTCAGTCAATGACTTTATGTTATTTAGAAACTCTCTTAAGTTAGCTTTTACCCGCAAGGAAATTGATACTATTGCCATTGGTTTTTTATCCCATCGAACTGCCACCCAAGGGGAACAAGTCGATAACTTTCACCTACTGAAAGCCGACCTAGGTCCTTTTAATGAAGTTCAGTGGAAGTTTCAAGGGGAAAATATTAATAAATTATCACTGGTTAAGCACTTTTTAACTGAATTTATTAGAACATCCTCTCAATAATTTCCTCTAAACTTAAAATAGGCTTGCCTAGGTATTCACTCAATTTTTCACTGCTCAAAGTAAAATCACGTTTATCTTTGTAACTAGGATCGCGATACTTTCTTCGATCTCGGGGAAATTCAATATCTGAAGCAAGTAATAGATCAACATTATAACCAAACTTTTTGGCTACCAAGGATCCCACCTGATATTGACTTAAGCTATTACTACTTGTGACATTAAGTATTCTGGGCGGAGTACTATCATTGATGACTTTTTGCAAAACCTCAAAAACTAATGCTAAATCACTAACTCCTGACTTATACTTATGATCAATCTTGACAGTTTCTTCAGACAAAAGCTTTAAAATCAGATAGTCATAAAATGTATTCTGCAGTGATAAGCTAGGAGCTAAGAACTGCGCCACTCGTAAAATAGTATGTCGAGATAAAGTCTTTTGAACAATAGTTTCAGCATGGGAGTAAAGTCCTCCAAGGTAGGACAAGGGATTACTTAAAGCATCCTCATGATAGGGAGCATTCTCACCGGAAAAAATACAAGAATTGGAAATAAAAACAAGGTGAATATTCGATCTTTCACAGGCATAGGCACAATTAAGTGTCCCCTTGACCAGAAATAAATCAATCAACTCTGGATTTTCAATAGCGTGGTAAAAACCAAAGATCGGAGGTGTATAAATCACAATATCAGGCCTAAACTGGGTCATCACGCGCTCAATAGAATCTTTGCGAGTTAAATCAACACGACTGGAAATAATATTTGGCAAATGAATTCTTTTTTTCCAAAAACTACCATAGGTATAATAATGTTGACTCAAATTATTGGCTAAATTAGCGCCAAGACCTGAAGAAAGTGTTAAAACTAAAACTCGCTGACTCATAATATGATTGTACAAATAAAGATGAAAATGAGGAATAAAAAAACCCCCGCTCTATTCAGAGCAGAGGGTTTGAAGGTTTAAAGTTCATCAGTAGTCTAAATCCACCCCTTGAGCAATATTGGTTGGTGATGCAAGTCCTTACAGCCTGCTTGTTTTTGCAACCTTGCGGCCATTGCCAGGGCCTTCTTATCATTGAGTTCTAAATGAAAATTTTGTTGAACTAAGTCTTGAACTCTCAAATTCAAATCATGATATTTATCCTTAAAGCGCTCAAAGATGATCTCTTTTTGCTTTTGGCTGGCCTGATTTTGCAAGTCCAGTAAACAAAAGTCCGCTAAATCAATATCAATCAAAACCTTTTCTTCTGCTAAACTTACATCTAAGCTTAACGATCCAGTTCTTTGTTTTAAAAGTTTAATTCCTCTCAACATAGTCTCATTTAAAACTTTTTCTATCATTTTAGCCTCATTGCTAGTCTGGAAAACTTCAGACAATTGGTGTATCGCTGTTGATAGCAAAACCAAGAAGTCAACTGCATCTGGATATTGCCTTTTGCGAGATAAGACTTGATTCCTCTTCTTACTCGATTCTGACAATGACATTGATGCAAATTTATCTCTTTTGGCATAAAGCCACTCCTTCTTGTTTTTTTCACCAAGTTTTCTTTTGCTTTCCGCCTCGCTATTAAGGCTTAACACTTTAGTTAAATTCACTTTTTCTATCATCTTTAATCATCCACTAATTTCATTTCGACCTCCTGTGTTTAAAGCTTATCTTCCTTAACAAGCCATGTTCTTAGACTACTTAAGCCTTTACCTTCTAACTTTCAACATGCCTTCACATGTCGCTGCAGGATCACTTAATTCAACAGAATTCACCACACATCATTATTGTGATGCTGCCGCGATCAAGCTCAGCGCATTGGTTGATGACTGATTAGCTTGAGCGAGGACTGATGTTCCTGCCTGCATGAGAATGTTATTACGAGTCAATTCAGCAGTCGTTGCCGCCACATCGGCATCTCTTACCCTTGAGTTAGCAGCAGATAAGTTCTCCACTCCTACAGAGATATTATTAATGGTTGACTGCAATCTGTTCTGAAGAGCACCAAAATCTGCTCGAATACCAGAAACTGTCTGAATTGCCTGATCAATCGCTGAAAGCGAGTTCTGAGCAGAGATTTTGTCCGCTACAGACGCCAAGTTTAAACCTAAAGCAGCCACATTAGCATCAGCCGCTGAAGCATCAAAGGTTAACCTGTCACTTAAAGGATCATTTCTAGTTCCAATTTGGATGTCTAAGACCGCTCCAGTACCATTTAATAGCTTCACACTATTAAATTCAGTGGAGTTGGCAATTCGATCCATTTCGGACAAAAGTTGTTCAAACTCAACATTCAAAAACTTTCGCTCTGTCTGACCGATAGTGTCTGATGCGGCCTGAACAGATAGCTCACGCAAACGAATTAGAATGTTTGAAACCTCAGACAGAGCTCCCTCGGCAATTTGCACCATAGAAATCCCATCCTGAGCATTTCGCTCCGCTTGACCTAGCCCCTTGATTTGAGCTCTTAAGTGCTCTGAAATCGCTAAACCTGCAGCATCATCGCCTGCGCGGTTAATACGCGATCCAGAAGAGAGCTGTTCAAAGGTCTTCTGTTGGTTGATCCCCGTTTGCCTCAGATTCCTCTGGGCATTTAACGAAGACACATTGGTGTTGATTCTCAAACCCATAATATCCTCCTTGATAAGGTTTCCAGTCCTTTCCATGGACTGGATATAAGCAGCGAATCTTCTGCTTATAGTTCGGATATCGGAAAATTCCACAAAGCAGATGAGTTCTACTTTCGTGTTAGGTAAATTTTTCCTATGCTAAGGTTATGAATACAATTGTGAATCTACAGGAAAACCCTGAATTACTCTCACCTACAGTCAAACTTATCGAAGAGTCATTTGGTTATACTCCTAAACAGTCTTTTCAAGTAGACTTTGCGCCTCTGATGCACCCCTCAAATCTGCACAACTGCTTTGCTTATCTTCATCAAAATCAATTAGTGGCCCATATTGGCTGCCTGCCCAGACAAACAATGAATCCACAACTAGAACTCGTTTTACTAGGCGGCATTGCCGTTGCACCCAGTATGCGTGGCAAAGGGATTTTCAAGGCGCTCCTTAATCACTGCCTACAACAATTTTCAAACGCCAGTGCCATCATGCTTTGGTCGGACCTGCATCAACTCTATGCCCACTTTGATTTTTACCCCTGCTTTGAATACTTTGAGTACCAACAAAATCAACCTCAAAAGCAGCAATTTGAATGCACCCATTACCAAAACCTCAAAAAATCAGAACAAGAACAGATCCAGCAGCTCTACCAACAAAAGGTTCAAAATCATTTTTCAATTCATCGCCAACAAAAGCACTGGGATATTCTATCCACTATCACCAGCGCCCAGTGGTGGATTCGCCGCAATCCCAAGAACGAAATTATCGGCTACGCTGTGCGCGGTAAGGGAATGGATTTGACCAATATCATCCACGAGTACAGCTGGCCTGCTGAGTTCATCTATGAATTAAGCCAATTGGGAATTCTCTGGTCAGCCAATCATTATCCTCAATTACAGAAAAATCCTCATAAACAAATTGGGGCATTGGTTAAAGTTTTGGACTCAAAGCTGACATTTGATTTTCTTAATCAACAAAGCTTTTATTTTTCTGGGCTAGATAGTATTTAACTTAGTTTTACATCTTCTTATTCAGTATATAGATGCCGTGAAAGTAAGAGATCAAGGAGAGCGACCACAATATAATGGTTAAAGTGGGAATGCTCTCCTGGTCAAATTGATTCACCGATTGAAACACGACCAAACCACTGTAAAGAAAAACACTCCCAATAATCGAAGCACTGAGACAATAAAGTCCCCTGGCAATGCGATCAAGGTTTTCCGGAATGCCTTTGAGGTTAAAATCAAGGGCATAATTATTTTTAGTGAAAATCTTTAGAAATAAGGTAAGATGCTTGGGTAAAATACGCAAAGAGCTGACAAGGTCGCGGGAAAACCAAAGGGCGTCTCCCAGTATTTCTTCTTTGGATGTCACACTACCCACCAGATGATCCATGTCGGATTGCAAGACCTCAAAGGCATTAATATTCATTCCCAATGAACGACCAACTCCATCCAGAGTGGACAGGGCCCTGAAAATAATAAACCACTCTCTGGGAAGATAGATTTTAAACTCTGAAAGACAGGCCATCATACTACCTGAAAGATCAGAGATCTGAATTTCCTCTGCACTTAAACCAATATAAGGAGAAAGTGCTTCTTCTAATGAGCGAGCTAATTTTTGATGATCTGGGATTTGCTCATAGTCTGCCACTTCTAAAAGTTCAAAAGTAAGATTATCAAAATTATAGGTAACCATTGAATAAATAATGGCAATTAAACTGGCGCGATTCTTCTTGCTGAGATTACCCATGGAGCCAAAATCTAAGATTCCTATTTTTTCATCTGGCATTAATAAGAAATTTCCACCGTGTAGATCTGCATGAAAAAAACCATCAACAAACATGGAGTGAACAAATAATTGTACTGCCTCCATTAGCTTGTTTTGCAGTTGCTCATTGATTTGATCTTTAGTGAGGCGATTAAAACCTTTTCCTGGTAAAAACTCTTGAACTAAAAGATTTCTCTTGGTGTATTCGGGATAGACCTTAGGGATTTTGAGAATATTATTTTTGTCAATGCGAGAAATATTCTCCTTCATTCGCATTAAGTTTCTTTGCTCTAAAAAAAAATTAAGCTCTTTTTTGATGTGAATATGAAAATCCTCCACAATGCGGCTCAAGCCTAAATACTTAATATCTACGCTGAGTTTTTCAAGCTGACTGAGAATATTTTTGATCACAGAGAAATCCACGTTCACAATTTTCTCAATATTTGGTTTTCTCACTTTAATGACCACCTCTTCACCATTTTTCAAACGGGCTCGGTAGACTTCACCTACCGAGGCAGTGGCAATCGGTTGCCAATTGAATTCAGAAAAGATTGAATCGACGGCAAA
>SKGZ01000107.1 GCA_007117175.1 Bacteriovoracales bacterium
TGGCGGCAGCTCCAATCAACAGACCGCCTAAAAAACCATTCATCATTTCAGTTCTCCTTTAAAAAAATGTTCCAGTGAATCATTGATCCAAAAAGCTTGAAAACCGTGTTCTCTTAAAAATAAAGCTGCTCGTGAAGATAAAAGACATAAGGGAGCTCGGCAAAAAACTAAGACTCTTTTTTTCTTAGAAAGATGATCAAGGTTCTTTTTGAGTTGTGAGAAAGGAAAATGGTGAACTCCCTGGATTTCATGCTTTTTTTCATCTTCACCTCGCACATCCAGAATGAAAAGATCTTGCTTTTTAAAAAGTTGCAGTGTCTGCTTTTTGGAAAGCTTCCATTGCCAGTCATCCATGGGCACAATTTGTGGTTTTTGCTCGATGATAAACCTCTGACAAGCTCTCCAAAATTTTTGACAATGATCTGGTAAATGATAGATTCTTTTTTGACCTTGCATTTGCATCCGCACAATTTGTTCAGATTTGAGCTTCTGTAGATGCATAGAAGTATTGGCGATACTTTGATCAATTTTCTCAGCTAAGGTCTCTACTTGATAGGGACATTGAGATAAAAAGTGTAGTATTTTCAATCGAGTAGGGCTTGCTAGACATTTCAGTAGCTGAGCGGCAGGATCAAATTGTGAACCAAAAGAGGTCTTCATAAAATCAATGATACCTTAATAAATTCGAATATTCAATTGATTAATTGAATATTTTGTGATAAACTTATTCAAAAGGAGAATCTTATGAAAGTATAACATTTTTTTGACCCACAGACCTATACTCTGACTTATGTTCTCTGGGATGAAATGAGCATGGATGGAGTGATTATTGATCCTGTTTGGGATTTTGATCAGCCATCAGGACAGTTAAAGGATCACTCCATTCAACAAGTGGTTAAATTTATTTCTCAACAGAAAATAAATGTTCGCGGTATTCTAGAAACCCATGCCCATGCCGATCATCTCTCAAGCGCTCATCAACTCAAAGCTTATTACCCAGAAGCAATCACGGCCATTGGCAGTAAAATTAAATTAGTGCAAGCAGTCTTTAAAGAACACTTCAATATTGATTATGTGAATGCCGATGCCTCTCAATTTGATCTGTTATTGGAGGACTTTCAAGACTATGAATTTGGAACCTTAAAGTTAAAGGCCATTCCTACTCCAGGGCACACACCCGCATGTATGAGCTATCTTTTTGGCAATAAGGTTTTTACCGGAGATGCTCTTTTTATGCCAGATTACGGCACCGGTCGTTGTGATTTTCCTAAAGGCAGTTCTAAGGCGCTTTTTCACTCTGTCAGCCATAATCTATATTCATTACCTGATGAGACAGAAGTTTACGTGGGACATGATTATCAGCCAGGTGGAAGGGAATTAGCTTTTCAAACCACCATCGGTGAAAGTAAAAAGAAAAATATTCAACTCACAGAAAAAACAACTGAACAAGACTATATTCACTTTCGCGACAATCGAGACAAAACTCTTTCCACCCCTTTATTGTTGCTTCCTAGCTTGCAAGTCAATATTAATGGAGGGCAATTACCGCCGGCTGAAAATAATGGAGTGAGTTATTTGAAGACACCACTTCAGGTGCTCAAAGATGATTCTTTCCAGCGATAAAACGAGGCACTGGAAATTCCCAAGGCCTTAATGGTTTTATTCACCTCGCCACTATTTTCATTGAGAAAGTGATCAATGATTTCTTTACGGGCAGTTTGAATAAAACCATCCAGTCCAATCTGCTGGGCCATCTTTTTTTGCTCTAAGCTTAGCAGTCCATCTTTTAGGCTGACTTGTTCTTTGGGATTAAAAAAGTTCTTAAGACTTTGTTCATCCAGATAGCTGCGACGATTAAGCTCTAGCTGACAGGCAAGAATTTTTAACTCCCTTAAATTCCCTGGCCAGTTGTAATTTTGCACCTGCTTAGAAAACTCATGGGAGAAGAAATAGCGCCTTGGTCCACTAAGCATAGCTTGCAATAGAGCAAGGATGTCTTCTTTTCTTTCTTTTAATGTGGGAATTTGTAATTTAAAAAAAGAAATTCGGTAGTAAAGGTCTTCTCTGAATTGTTTTTTTTCCACCATCTCTGGCAAATTGTTCTGTGCAGAAGTGATTAGGCGAAAATTAGATTGCACCAGTTGATTCGATCCTACGGGATAAAATTGTTTTTCTTCGATTGCCTTCAGCAGTTTAGCCTGCAATGCCAGTGGCATAGAGTCAATTTCATCTAGATAAAGAGTTCCTTGATGGGCTTCGGCCATCTTTCCTTTATAGTCCTGTTGAGCCCCAGAAAAAGAACCTTTCTTGTGACCAAACATTTCCGATTCAAACAAGTCCTTGGGTAGGGAAGAACAATTGAGCGAAATCATTTTTCCCTTGCGCCCACTGGCCTGGTGAATCTTTTCTGCCAAATAGGTCTTTCCGCAACCGGTGGCGCCTGTGAGCAAGACCGCTAAATCAGAAGTCGCCTGTTGCCTTAACCATTGCAGCTTTTCTGCAAAGTCTTGATTATAGGTTGGTATTAAATTTTCTTGGTCTGTGGGCTGATTTTCTAGTTGATACTTACTAATTAAATCCTCTAGCAACGATGGTTCATCTCCTTTGACAAAGTAATCATTGGCTCCTAATTGTAAACATTGTTCAATGGTCGCCGAATCATCGTAGCTAGTGAGCACCACATTATAGATTTTTTGGGCCGCAGCCGCTTGAATTAATTGCATCCCGGCTTTTTCTTCTAAATCTAAATCTAAATCTAGAAATAAAATATCCGGCTTTTGTTTTTGCAGGTACTGAAGTCCTTGGGAGAGACTCCCTACTTGATCCACTGGGCCATGTTTTTCTAATAATGAGGCGAATACATCGCGAAAGTTAGCATCATCTTCAACAATACAAAATTTTATTTTTTTCAAAGGGGGCCATCCTTTTTTGGGCATTCTGCCTAAAAGTGCTTAAGAGCTCAATGGTGTGTGTAATATTTACTGGTTAGGGAGTGAAGAGCGATTGGCAGTTGGTTTGACCGCGAAAGGCTGAACAAGTGGTTCCCATGATGGTTCTTCTCTGTTGAAAAATGGCTTGCCATGTCATTAGCTGACATAGCTGAACTTTGACCTGAGGAGAGTATGATTCATTGATTTTTTCTAAAATAGGATCAGCGCACACAAATAACTCATCCTGTGCCATTCCTTTGCCAGGTTCGTGTAGTATTGCTTTGAACTCCCCGCTCATGGGCATGCAGTCTCCGTAGCATACATCTATCCTTATCCATTGTTGGCAGGATAAGTCTTCTTTAGGTAGTTGATAAAAAATATCCTGCTCACTGCTGGCAATTTCAATTTGTTTTTTGTCCTGATTCTTAATTATTTGGTTGTGAACCAAACTTGGCCTGTAGGGCAATGGAAAAACTTCAATCTCCTCATCGCTGCAAAACGTGGGTGGCCTCCACATTTTTTCCCAAAGATTATGATCAATCCCAATTAACTGAGAGTTCTCTACTTTGTTTAAATCTTTACATTCATCAACGGCTCTGCTTAAGCACTCTTGTTGCGCTAAATTTTTCATTCGCTGCAAGAAAAAACCGTACATTTGAAAATTTTGATGGGTTCCATTTCCTACGGAGAGTTCTTCTCGTGCCGTTGAGTAAGTCAGTGGGAATTTTAGAGTTTTTCCATCACTTCCACTGCACTGAATTTCACAGTGAATATCCAACTCAATATTGGTATTAGGTGGAAAGGAGGATTGCTTGACTTGGCAGTGATCGACCTGTTTTATCTTGAGTCCCTCTGTCAGATTCATTGTCGCCCAAACAGGAATTGTGATGAAAAAGATGAGCAGTCCAGTTTTCATAAATTAATTTTATCAGATTCTGGACTGCTCGCAAGCAGTGGAGTTTTTTATTAATAAAAAAGAACTAATCTAAAATCTGATACACTGAATACTGCTGATTTGAGTCGCGAGTAATAAAGTAGGATTCTTGTAAGTTTATCACCGGCTGCTGTGTGCTCACCTTAGTGACGCCAGTGCTAGTTGAAATTTTATACAGACTTTGCTCATCTCTAGCATGGAGAAAGACCTCTGCACTTTGGGAGTGATACTGTGAATCATTACTGAATATATTATTACGATTATGCAGCTCAGCGGGCAGTTCAACAGAACCTTGAACAGCGAGACTTTCATCTCCTAGGATCTGATAAAAGACAATAGATGATTCTTTAATGCCATAGAGTGTTTGGTCATCGTACATTGCTATCGTGGAAGGAAAAATCTCTCCTTCTTTTGAAAAACGGCGAAAAGACATCCAGTTTTCAGTCTCACCATTGATTGGAATCATGATAAATTTATTCTCCCCACGAGAAGAGACAGTTCCCAACATACTATCAAATCCCATAAAACTTCCATTTTGACTCATTGTAAGGTGAAGGATAGTGATGCTAAATCCGTGTCCATCACGCTGGTTTTTAAGGGCAGACTCTACTTTCAATTTATTTTGAGCAAGAGAAATAGTCGTTATATTATAGTTTTGATCAAAAAGAATGACCTCGCCTAATTGATTGACTTGGCTTACGTGTGGTCGACTAAGAAAGTAAGGTGAGACTGTAGTGGCTTGGTATTTCCAGCGTAGACTATTTTGCTGACTTGTATAGTTTTGTGTATTGACTTCGGTGAGAGTCAGAAAGTGACGATGAAAAAAAGGAATACGATTATTGTGTTGATGAGAAATAAAATAGACTTGGTTATCAAGTGAAACAGGCTGTAGTCCTGTGGTATAATTTCTTGTCAGACTCTCTTGAAAAACAATTTTTCCGTCTGGGCCCAACACCGTATTTTGAACGTGGTTGGACTGGCTGGAGTTACAGCTGACAGCAAGATGCTTGTTAGCTGTTAAATGCGCTTTACAAGATTGATTGTAAGGAGACTGGGGAAGATAGCTAAAAACTTCCTGATTGGCTTTGATATCATGAACTCGAAAACTATCGTTCATGCAATCCATACGATCATTGTGCAGTAAATAATTTCCTTGAACCTGCACATTGTTAATGAGTGGATTGCCATTGCAACTTGTTGAAGTAAGGTTAAATTTTCCGACCTGGGCAATATTTGATGCCGAGGCAGTTTGAATCATAGACATTAAAAAAAGAATAAGTTGCAAATGTTTCATTTTAGTTCTCCTTAGACAGAGTGCTTGTATAATGAAAAATATTAAATATCAATGGAAGTTATTGTTAAGAAGGATGGCGTACTTTTAGCGGTTTTCCCAGTAGATGGTGAAGTAGGCGGTGGCGATGGCGGGGACGAAAAGGCTAACCAGCGGGATATTAATGAGAAGAAAAAACAATCCCCCAGCTGGGATGTAGAAAAACAGGTGCCCTATGGTGTCTTTAAAGCAATCCTTGATTTTGAGATCTACTCGGCTCCAAGAATAATCCACAAATTGAATGGAAATTAATAGGAAGGTCAGGATCAGTGCGATGGGAGTCAGCAGGGGAATATAGCCAACTACAATGGTGACAAAACTTAAGAGGGCAATTAACAGCACTTTTTTGGTTTCTAAAATGACAATCCATAAGCTGCGGGCCAGGAAGTTGCGATCACTGGCAGTGGGGGCAGGCTTGAGATTGAGAGTCTTAGCAATGCGTTCAGAGATGAGCGTGTTAAATGGAGAGGCGATAATGGATGTGATTAACACAAAAGTCCAGTTGATCAGAAAAAAACACAGCACTGTTAAAAAAGCGATGAGTGCATAATAGGCCATAAAGCCAATGGTCTCGGAGTCGATAGTGGAGCGTAAATAAACATGCAGCCACTCTTTAAAAAGTCCGTAGGCATAGCTAATTCCAAAACCATAAATGACAATGGCCAAAGAAAGAGGAAGTAAAGTGTAGATGAGATTGACTTTATCTTTGAAAATCAAGTTGAGTGCTTGAAAAAATGGTTTGGTGAAATGACTAATCATTTTAAACTCCTAAACTGGAAAGTCCTGAATCGACATAAAGAATTTGACCGGTGACTTTTTGGGACAGTGAGCTAGCCAGATAAAGAGCAGTGGCTGCCACTTCATCTTGGGTGACATTTTCTTTCAGAATAGATTTTTCTTCTGCTTGTTTAAGTTTTTCTTTAAAGCCACTGACTCCAGAAGCTGCCAAGGTGCGAATAGGGCCAGCAGAAAGTCCATTCACCCGTATTTGTTTTTGCTCCCCTAGTTCTAAGGCTAGATAACGAATACTGCATTCTAAAGCCGCTTTGGCCACACCCATTAAGTGATAGCCAGGGATAATTTTTTGTGAGCCGTAATAGGTCATGGCCATCACCGAAGCTTGATTGGAAAAAAGTGGGTAGAGCTCTCGGCACAGACCAATCAGTGAGTAACTAGAAATTTCTAAGCATTGGCGAAAACCTTTTTGGCTGACTTGTAAAAAAGGATTGGAAAGATCGTCTTTGTTAGCAAAGGCCATAGAGTGAACCAAACCATCAATTTGCTCAAATTGAATGTGTTGTTTGAGTTTTTGATAATCATCTTCATTTGAGGCATCGAAGGGAAAGACAAACTCAGCTGAGATTTCTTTGGCCAGAGGCTCCACTCTTTTAAGAATAGCCTCATTGGGATAGCTCAAAGCAATTTTAGCACCTTCAGCTGCAAATTTTTGCGCCACCGCCCAAGCAATGGATCGCTCATTGGCAACTCCCAGAATTAGTATCTTTTTATTGAGTAATGATTCATTTGCCATTGGCTCTCCTTGTGCAGGGTTATTTTAGCAAAAAAGAAGGGCTTTCCCAGTGAAAAAGCAAAAAATTAATGATATACCAAAGTCACTTTCGACAGGAGTGCTCTATGGTAGTGAAAAGTTCTAGACAATTAGTACCGGATTATATTCAAAATCTTCGTATTTACCAGGCGGGTAAACCCATCGAAGAGGTTCAGCGAGAAAAAGGATTAACTCGTATTAGCAAGTTGGCCAGTAATGAAAACCCTTTAGGTCCATCTCCTTACGCTATTAAAGCGATGACTCAAAGCTTATGGGATATTCACCGTTATCCCGATATGCATGCCTACGCTTTAAAGACTGCACTAGCGGAGCTGTATAACCTCAAGAAGGAAAATATTATTCTAGGCAATGGTAGTGAAGGGATTATGGGCTATATCATGCGCGCTTTTTTACAACCTGGAGATCAAGTACTCACTTCCGAGAAGACTTTTATTGGTTTTTATATTTTGGCAAGGGGAGCTGGAGTTCAATTGGTGACCACTGCTATGACCGAGGATGATCGCTATGATGTGAAGGCCATGGTGAAGAAAATTAATCATGACACTAAGGTGATTTATATCGCTAATCCCAATAACCCAACTGGCACATACATGACCAGACAAGAATTTGATTATTTAATGGAGTATGTGCCAGAGCACTGTATTGTGATTATCGATGAAGCTTATTATGAGTTTGCCAGTGAAATGGCTGATGATTACCCCAACTCGATGGATTATCGCTATGATAATGTGATTACCCTGCGAACCTTTTCTAAGGCTTACGGACTCTCTGGGATTCGAGTGGGCTATGGTTTTGCCCATGAATTTTTTATTGAAAACTTAACAAAGGTGAAATTGCCTTTTGAGCCCAACTCTTTGGCACAAGTGGGAGCGGTGCAGGCGTTAGAAGATCGTCCCCATTTAGAGCGCACCCTTTCAGAGAACAAGAGGTTATTAAAAGAATTAACTGAATATTTACAGGGGCGTGGTTTGAAGACCATTCCATCGGTGACTAATTTTGTCACTGTGAATATGGGCAGTGAAGAAAAGAGTCAAAAACTTTTTGAAGACTTATTAAATCATGGGGTCATTATTAGGCCATTGAGTTCCAATGAGATGAATCAATATGTGAGGATTTCTGTGGGCACGCAAAAAGAAATGGAGCATTTTTATAGTGCTATGGAGCAGGTAAGAATATGAAGATCTGTCATTATCAAAGACCTTGTCCTTATGGTAGTGAAGCTCGCCTAGGTGTGTTTTTTAATACCAGTACCATTGTTGATGTGAATTTATGTTGGCAGGCCTATTATGAGGCTCAGGGGATCTATTGGGCCAAGTCCAAGGCGCAAACTCACAATCCAACAGTTCTTTCTCAAACTTTAATGTTGCAAGACAATGCCATCGAGTACTTTCAGCAAACCTTAGAAGTCTTTAAAAGATTATCCCAGAAGGGAGTTTTGCAAACGAGAAGCGGAGCTTACTTTTCTTTTGATCTTAACGATGAGAAAAAAACAAGACTGCATAAACCGCTGGACTCTATTCATTGTTATCGGGATTTTTACACTCATGAAGCTCATGTGAAAAAAGGATTTGAAAAAAGAGCAGAGGCAATGCCAGATGCTTGGTATGAATTACCCGTTTACTATAAGGGATCTCCTGCCGGATTTATCGCCAATGATGAAATCATTCCCTGGCCAAGCTTTACCGAAAAATTAGATTACGAACTTGAATTAGCAGCAGTGATTGGCAAGTGGGGGCAAAGTGTAAAGAGCAAGGATGCCTTTCAGCATATTTTTGGCTTTACTATTTTGAATGATATTTCTGCTAGAGATATTCAGAAAAAGGAAATGTCCGTTCGCCTAGGCCCATCTAAGGGCAAGGATTTTTGTTCGGTGATTGGTCCAGTGATTGTCACCGCTGATGAGTTTAACTATCAGGATCCTGATTTATTAATGCAGGCTAGAGTCAATGGTGAACTTTGGTCTCAAGGACATAGTAGTGAGGCTCATTACTCTTGGTCGGAGATGATTGAATTCATGAGTCGAGAAGAACAAATCCTACCCACTGATCTTTGTGGCAGTGGAACTGTTGGCACGGGTTGTGGTCTAGAGCTAGATCGCTGGATTCAGCCGGGGGATTTACTAGAATTAGAAATTGAAAAGATTGGAGTTTTAAAAAATATTGTCGGAGTACCACAA
>SKGZ01000097.1 GCA_007117175.1 Bacteriovoracales bacterium
ATGAGGGACATCTTTCAGACTGATCTGTATACACTTGACCAAGTCATTTGTGATAGGTGCCAAATAAGTGTCAATTCTCATTCTGCTTATATTGATCATCTATCGTTAGTTTATGGAGAGTTTTTTCAACTCAATCTTTTAGCAGAGAATATTCAATTAGATGGTCTGAAGCATCCTGAGAATATAAATATGTTTTTCTTGGAGGCTGATATTGGAGAGAGCCTATTATTAGTTAATCAACTCAAGTTGCAGGCTTTGAATAATGAGATTCAACTTAATTTTAAAATCAATGAGCCCTTTACTAAGCAAAGAAAATTAGATGGTGCTGGGAGTTATCAATTAACACTGAATGATTGGCCTTATATAGAGGAATTACCTGAGGATTTTCAAATCTTCACTGCAGAAATTTTAGGTGAGCTTTCCTACTCAGGTAATCTTGAACAGTATCAATTGAAAAGTAATATAGAACTGAAAGATCTGAGTTCAAAATTTGGTCATTATAGCTCCATTTCAGGCACAATCGATTATAGTTCAGAGGACCAGCAAGTAAAACTTTCGAAGCTTAAGGTGGAGGATCAGCAGAAAGGACAACTTGAAATAAAAGATTCAGTGAGTATTTTTGATGTCAACGAAATGAGTATCTCTGATTTTAGTGCATTGGCAAGTGCTAAAAAAATAAATTTAAGCAATGCAATTTCAATATTACCTGATGTTAGTGAAATTTTACATATGAATTTAAGCGGAAATGTTGAGATTGGTTTTCGTAATAATGAACTGAGTCTTTCCTCTGAACAGGTTTGGGGCGAAGAGTTTTACCTTGGGAAACAATTGCAAGAGTCGATAATAGATTCGCGAAATTTTTTACTGAAAAAAAGTCAATTTGTCATTAGTGATAAGGGCCTGGAGCTAAAAGGGGGATTAGTTCTCAAAGATGATGAAATTAGTTTTGAAGGCAGAATTGGAGAGGGAAAAATAGGGATACTTGCAAGTTCGGCTAGCCTGGAACTCTCTCACATCGATAATATTGCTGGTCTGGAATTAAGAGGAAGAGGAGGGGTCAGTCTTAATGTCAGCGGTCCACTGGAGAAAGTCATTTTGCAATTGAAAATGCAGTCTTTAGAAAATAGTCAAATCTTAGGATTTAACACTGGGAAAATCAATGGTGACCTTGAAGTAGATTTTGAGAAAATGGACCTTAAACTACTGGACCTGACAAGTGAGTATGGAGCAACCTTGGCCAAAGTCGCTGGAAAGGTTAATTTTGATCCACTGGATTCAGAAATTAGTATTGAGGCAAAAAACTTTGATGGGCAAACTCTTTATCACTATATCCATCCATTAGTCAAAGACATTGATCCTCTTATCTTTAATGTGGCAGAGGGAGTTTTTGATGGCAAGGTTGTGATTCGCGGAGATTTTGAAGATAAGTTACAGGCAGATATTCAAGTTGGCGCACAAACCGCGCGCTATGTAAGAGAGGACTTTAGAGATATTGTCATTGATCTTTCCTACGCCAATTCAGTTCTAAGTTCTAAAAAAATAGAATTAAATAAAGGGACTGGAAAAATCGCTCTTGATTTTAACAGTAATTTACAGAGTGGAATTCATAATCTGGGTGTGACTTTTTTGAAGTTAACCCCTATGGACTTTAATTTTAATCACAAGCTTAATCCTGGCTTCTACGCTGAAATATCTGGTGCGTTAGCAGTACACAACGAATTGGGTTTTTGGAATTTATCTGGAGACCTCATGACCAGTGGTAGCAAAATCAATGGTGTGAGTGTGGATGAGTCATGGGTTAAAGTGAGTAGTCATTCTGATTTTCTTAAAATCACTGGTCGTCTTTTTAAAGACCTTATGAAGCTTGACTCCACATTGTACTTTCCTAAAAAGGGAGAGCAGCAACCTTCTGTGCTAAGCTTAAGTGGGAAATTTGATTCTTGGGCATATTTATCAAATTTTTTTTCATCTCATGATTTAAATGATCCATTAATGAGAGGAAAACTAGATTTTAAAATTGATTCTTCTTTTTCGTGGGGGCAGTTAGAAAAGTCGGATGTTCATTTACAGATTAAGAGCTTGCAATTTGATGATTCTAGACTCGGTTACAGAATAAATACTAATGAAGATTCCATTATTATCAACCAAGGTCTTATAGAGAAATGGAACTTACTTATTTCTGGCAGCGGTCAAGAGCAAATAAGTTCTCGGGCCAGTGGCAGTTTAAGTGCAATTGATCACCGCTCTTTCTCCCGTTTAGATTTGAAAAAGGTGAGCCTGCTGATGGGGACCTATTTTGATTTTTCGGGCTATCTTGATATGGAGTCAGAGAACAAAGGATCAATGAGTGATCTTGCAAGTGAAATCCAGTTAAATGGTAAGCATCTTAACTTAAGTGTCAGAGAATTTCCGAACCTTATGAATCAAGTCAATTTAGATATATCATATAAGGGTAAGGAATTGCTGATTAATGAATTTACCGGTTTATTGGGGAGTGGAAATTTTTATACCAGAGGAAGAGTTGAGTTCAGTCAAATCACGCCGCTTATCAATGTGAACTACGGATTTGCAAGAGCAGAGGTTGATTATAAAACAAAGTCAAAAATTATAGCCTCTGGGGAGGGAATGTTAGCTGGACGCAAACCTCCCTATTTGCTGAGCGGAAATATTGCACTGAATTCAACAGTGATAGGAAATGAAATTGAAGATTTTATTGGCTCTGGCGGGGTACAACAGGTAGAGGTTCGATTCTTGCCTGAACAGAGTGGTTATTTTTCAGAAGCTTTCTTGGCATTTAATTTAAATTTAATTACTGAAAGAGCTATTCAAGTTAAGAACTCGTTATTTGACTTACAATTGATGAGTAATTTAAATATTTCTGGAAATTTACGAAGGCCGAGTGTAATTGGAAATATATCACTGGCAGACAATCAAGATAGCTTTGTTTATTTTAAGAATAATGCATTTGAGTTGAGCAAGCTCGATATCAATTTTGCACCAGGGCAAAGTTATACCAATCCCTTGGTAGAAGTCCTTGCAGCCTCTAGCATTGCCGATTATAAAGTCAGTGCTAAGGTCTTTGGTCCAGCACAGAGCTTTAATTTTGAGCTTAGCTCAGAGCCTTTTCTAACACAGCAAAATATTTTGTCCCTAATCGCTTTTGGTTATGCAGAAGATGTGACTGATTCACTTTCAGAAGCCGATAAGGAGTCATTATCATCGGCAGGGATTGGTAGCTTTGTCTTTAACCAGCTCAAGATCAATGAAACTCTACAGGAAAATTTGGGTCTACAGTTAAATGTGGGAACTCAGATTATGCAGGATAGGAATAGTCTATTGGAGGGAAGGGCAGGAGGAGCTGGTGTAGGTAATGTGGGCAGAGTTCGCTCTGCCGCTAAATTGGAATTAAAAAAAAGGTTTTCAAAAGAATTATCCATGTCAGTTTCATCCACTGTGGGTGGAAGTGTGGGGCAACAGCAAAGTATGAATTTGAATTACGACCTAGGTCGCAATATGTCTGTAGAAGGCGTGTACGAGATGAGGACTGCTGAGGAAAATGAGGCAATTATTAATAACACTTCAGCAGGGGCAGATCTTAAGTTTAACTGGACGTTTAAGTGAAGTTAATATTGACCTTTTTTTTATTCTTCTATACAACTCTGACATATTCGGAGATAAAAGTGAGTAGTGTGAATGTCAAGTGTGACACACGCTCTCCTACCTGCAAGGACCTAATCAATTCATCTTTTCTAATGCAGAAAAAATTTAATAGTATTGAGGAATTTCGCGCCATTTTAAAGTTGTTTTTGGCAAATACTCGCTTTGAAAATTTAAGTTATCAGCTAGTAGAGCAAGAGGGAAAAATTTCACTAGAAATAAACTTGGAAACATTGCACTACATTCGAAGGGTTCAAGTCAAGGATGGCAAAAGACGTGATCCTTTTGATTTTTTATCGATGTTAAGAACAAGAGCAGGTGGGTATTTCAATGATATGGACATAGAGTCAGACAAAGAGTTAATTCTTTCGAGGCTCCATGCAATTGGTTTTCCCAACGCCCAAGTAAGATTGAGTTTAGAACAAGGAGAGAGAGGCAAGGAGCTAATTTTTTATATAGCGAGAGGAGAACCTAAAGTCATTCATTCTGTTCAATTGACTTGTGACAGTGATTATATTTTAAAGCATATGAATCAACGTTTTAGTGATTATAAAAAGAAGCGCTTTAATAGGGATCAATTTAATGATGATTTAAATCTTTTACGTAAGGATTTGTACTCTCATGGTTATTACTTCCTGAAGTTGCAGACTGAGACTAAGGATATCAGTCAGAACCTAATCAACTTAATGATAGAGTGTGATCAGTCTTATTTAGTGGCGGTCGACTTAGATGACCAAAATGGGATTTACCGCAAAGAAAATCTTCACAGTGATCTTAAAATGATCATACAGAGATCAAGGTTTTCCATGCTGAACAGAGAAATTGAGAGATTTTTTATTGACCTCTATCGCAGACACGGTTTTCTCAATCCCAAGGTTAAGGTAAGACATCGAATCATTAGTGATCGAGCAGGGGAACAAGTTGAGCAATACAGAGTTTTAATACCTAAGCAGGAGCGCACGAGTGTTAAGAATATAACTTTTAGAGGTAATAATTACTTTAGTAGAGATGTTTTGATGGGGATCTTTAACCGTAGCCAAAGTGACTTAGCATCAAGAGGGTTTTATGATTTGCAGTACTACAGAGAAGTTGCGAATAGATTGAGACTTTTTTATATCGAAAATGGTTATCTCAGTGCAGAGGCGCAATTTAGCATTAGACAAGCAGCAGAGCCAAACCAGTTTAGCATTTATTGGGAGATTTTTGAGGGGCGGCGCAGTTTGGTCAGAGAATTTAAGGTCAGTGGACTTGAACAAAATAAGGAGCTCGATCAATTGGCGCAGACCCACTTTCAATCAGTCAAAATTGATGAACACTTTAATCCCATTGAATTTGAAAAAGAGAAAGTTAGTTTTCTTGAGAAGGTCATGTCTCTTGGGTATTTAAATGCCTTTTACACTCATCGCGATGATACTGAGGTGGTAAGCTACTCTGCTGCCAACCAAGAGGTGAGTATCGGCTTAAACTTAAACTTGGGCAATCGGCAAGTTTTAAGGGACGCGGTGGTACTGGGGGTTGTCAAAACTAAACCAGAGACAATAGAAAGGAAAATTAGAGTTAAGCAAGGGGATATTATCACGCCTGAATACTTGGAAATGGTGAGAGTGGATTTGGCCAGTATGGGAATTTTTTCCAACTATGATGTTTCTTTATTGCCAGATACTTTATCCGAAGGTGAGTCGGGGGATCAGCACAATAAATTAGTGGTCAGAGTGAGAGAGCGTGATTATGGTGCTGTAGAGGTGGCTCCTGGATTTCGAAGTGATTTGGGATTAAAGCTATCCAGTAAATTCAGTCTCTCAAATCTTAATGGTAAAAATCAAACTTTAAGTCTTAATGCACAGGTCAATCGGCGCCTGCATTTTCAAGAATTTGATCGCGACCGCAGAGACTTGGGAGTTCATTTTTTTGAGTATGACTTTAGGGCCAATTACTCTTATCCTGATTTTTATAAGAGTTATTGGGATTATAATGCGACTGTTGCGGTCTCAAGAAGAAGGTTCTTTTCTTTTGATGCTGATATTCAGAGAATTTCTAATACTTTTTCACGGGATTTAACTCGCAAGATTAATTTCTCTCTGCGCCATCAGTATGAAACCATTGATCAATACAATGCCACACGGGAGACAGACAATGGGAATTTTGAAATTGGTGCCTTGACTCCAGGTATCACATTTGATTATAGGGATAACCCAGCTTTTACCACCAAGGGGGCTTATATTAATCTGAGTTGTGAGGTGGCTAGACCTGAATTTTTGTCCCAGAATGAACCTCAGGCCAAGATTGATTTTTATAAACTAGTGGCAAGAAATAAATTTTACATTCCATTTGGGGATTCGGTTGTGTTGGCAATGGCACTCACCACTGGTGTGCAAAAAAATATGGCCCAGGATGTACGAACTGATGCAAATGGTAACCCGGTGACGGATGCCGATGGTACAGTGCTGACTCAAGGTTCAATTCCAGCGATTAAGGTCTTTCGACTGACCGGGGTGGATTTGGTGCGTGGTTATGCAGAAGAGGAGATTAATAGGATCGAGGATGGCAGAGATGTGAGTCAAGCGTTGGTTCAGGATAAGGCCTATATGACTAATATAAAGATAGAACCCCGCTATTTATTGTCCGATCAGTTTAGCTTAGGTCTTTTCTATGACGCAGGAGCGGTGCAAATTGATCAATATAACCCCATGTCCTTGAGGGATTCAGTGGGGGTGACCTTTAAGGTTCTGACTCCGGTGGGGACTTTAGATTTTGACTATGGGCATAAACTTAATAGACGGACATTTGCTGACGGGCGTCAAGAGAGTCCCGGCAGAGTTCATGTTTCTATTGGATTTTTATAAAATGGTTTGACGTCTGGCCTGGTTTCACATATATATGTTTACTCGGTATTTTGAGATTTTTAGAGTTTAGCAAGGATAAGATTTTATGTATCAGCAAAAAAGTTATCATTTAAAGAAGAGTGAGGCAGATCGCAAGTGGCTTCATATTGATGCTACCGATATGGTGGTGGGAAGATTAGCAACCCAGATTGCTATGATTTTAAGGGGAAAAAATAAAGCGACGTTCACTCCATCGGCGGACAACGGAGATTTTGTAGTTGTGACCAATTGTGAGAAGGTGAAGTTCACTGGAACGAAATGGGATGATAAAAAATACTTCTGGCACACCAATCACATTGGTGGTTTAAAGCAGAGAACTGCTAAAGAGCAGTTGGATAAGCATCCTGAGTTGATTGTCATGGAAGCAGTGAAGGGAATGTTGCCAAAAACGAGTTTAGGGCGAAAGCAACTCACTAAGCTAAAGGTTTTCAAGGGTGAGACTCATGATCATCAAGCTCAAAACCCGCAGACCATTACAGTTGAAACAAAAAGAAAAAATAAAGTTTAGTAAATAAGGAAGAGGAATTATGGCAGCGAATTCAAATTCAAAGTACCTTGCTCACGGAGTTGGAAGACGAAAAAGTTCTGTGGCTAGAGTTTATATGGCAAGTGGTTCAGGAAAAATCACTGTTAACCATCGTGACATCAAAGATTATTTTCCTATGGGGACAAGTCAGTATGTGATTAATCAACCCATGACATTATTGTCATTGGCAGATAAATACGATCTTAATATCAACGTTAAAGGTGGCGGGTTCACTGGTCAGGCGGGAGCAATTCGCTTGGGTGTAGCGAGGGCACTTTTAAAGGTTGATCCAAGTTTTAGACCTGAACTTAAAGCAGCTGGATTTCTCACTCGTGACCCAAGAGCGGTTGAACGTAAGAAGTATGGAAAATCAGGTGCACGTAAGTCTTACCAGTTCTCTAAACGATAATTTTTGTATTCACTCTGTTGAGCAGAGTAAATTAAGTGAAATTTAGTTAGAGTGAGCTGGGACAAAATTCAAATACGAGGGGCGAGGGTTAATAATCTCAAGTCCGTTGATTTGGATCTCCCTCTTAAGAAAATTATTTGCTTTGCAGGCCCGTCCGGATCTGGAAAAACATCGATTGCTTTTAAAACTCTTTTAGCCGAATCCAAAAGAAGACTCATTAACTCCTATCCCAACTCTCTTCGTTTTTTCATTCAAAGTCCCGGCGCGGTTGATGTGGATAGCTTAAATCCCGTCTTGCCAGTTTTTGGTCTTCCGCAAATAAACCCTGTGATTGGATCCAGGGCCTGTGTTGCCGATGAAATCGGTTTAACAGAATTGCTGCAAAATTTTTTTTACGATTGCTCTGTTCAGCGATGTCCCGTCCATCGTAGCTCTTTCCAACAGAGTTTACCTCATCAGCAATTCCTATCCCTGTTGGCCCAAAGTGAAAAAGAACTCACTGGGGTCGTTCACCTTTTTATCGAAAAAGAACTCTTTAAACTCAAGTTAGCTCAAGGGATTTTACCGTCTAGGGTTTGGAGCCAAAAAGAACAAAAAGTGAAGAGCTTTGATCTTGAAGAACAGTACTGGGAAATTGCTCGTTTTAAGATGGAGTCACCTCAGCGCTTAAGTGAGATTTTGGCCAAAGATGAGAGTTTACAGAATTTGGGAACCTACTATTTTTTATTACCAGGAAAAAAAGAGCTGCGAACCCTCAGTTTGCAATCACAAAAAAAATGTGAAGAATGCGATGAAATCGAGATAGAAAAAAATCACAACCTCTTCTCCCCCCTTAACTCCTATGGAGCGTGTCCCGATTGCAAAGGATTTGGAGCTAATTTAGTTTACGATAGAGATAAAGTGCTCGATCGCCAGATGAGCATTAAGGATGGTGGGGTTTCAATCCTTAATTCCAAGCACTTCTCTTATGAGAAGAAAGTTTTTTTAAAAGAACTCAAAAGACTAAAAATCTCTGATAGCAAAAAGATCCAGGATCTACCCTCTCAGTTCTGGGACTTACTAGAGAAGGGAAGAGGTGATTTTTGCGGCTTACAAGGATTGTATGATTACTTGGAGAGAAAAAAATATAAACCCAATGTGAGAATTTTTATTCGTCGTCTGCAAAGTGAACAGCAGTGCCAATCCTGTCAGGGCAGTCGACTCAACCCTCTTTCTCATCGATTTTTTCTAACGAAAGAGCAAAATTTTCTCACTTTAAGTGAACTACTGCTCTCGAAGATCGGGCAACTCAAAACCAAAATTGACTCATCCACTGAACTGACACAAGATCAGCTCCTCAGCACTAAAAGTTATCAAAAACTAGCGAACGTCCTTTACTGGGCCTCTCAATTGGGCCTAGATCACTTGAGCCTATCTCGAAAAGCAAAACACTTTCTGCGGGAGAATATCAGCGGGTTTTA
>SKGZ01000005.1 GCA_007117175.1 Bacteriovoracales bacterium
TCTCAGCAGAAAATGAGTAAGAAAATGCGCACCCAAAAACTACTGGCGCAAATGCAAGCTTGGGCCAATCCTTTTATCACTCAGTTTCAAAAAAGCTTTGAGCCGCTGGCCCAGGACTTAAACGCCGCAGGCATTGATTTGCATTTAAATTATCAAAATGAAAAAAAACCATTGGAGTTTCGCTTTAGTTGTGAAAATCAAGAGGATTTAGCGCGCAAGAAAAAGGCCTTAGCTGACTTGGATTTAAGTTTCTTTGATCAACAATTTCACGGAGAACTCTAAGTGTTTGAGAAAGTCTTAGTGGAAAAAGAGATTGCTCAGCACCCGCAAACCTTAAAGATTCTCAGTCGCTTAAAGCAATACCCGGTGCAGTTGATTGATCGCTATGATCAATTCTGGGGGCAGGTGAAAAAGCCTTATTTGCACAAAAGAGAGAGTCTGAATCTTTTTATTGCTCAAAAGAGAGGAGAGCTGGTCAAGAAAGCTCCTGAAGCTTATGGCACCCAGGGGGCGCAACATTATTATTATGTTCACTCTTATAATTGCATCTATGAGTGCCAGTATTGTTACTTGCAAGGTTATTTTAAAACTCCCGACCTGGTTTTCTTTGTCAATCACCATGAAATTATCGAGCAGATGCAAAAAATTGCTGATGAGCAATCTGATGTGTGGTTTCACGCTGGAGAGTTTAGCGATTCATTGGCCTTGGCCCATTTTTCCCAAGAGTTGCAGCTCTACTTTGATTTCTTTGCCAAAAATCCTCATTGCAAATTAGAGTTAAGAACCAAGTCAGCCAATATTTCTTCTTTATTGGCGCTGAACGCGCTGGAAAATGTTTATGTGACTTATTCTCTTTCACCCAGTGCCATTGCCAAGGCGATTGATTTAAAAACACCGGCAGTCAGTGGGCGAATGGCGGCCATGAGTCAGCTGGCCAGTCAGGGTTATCGTTTAGCCGTTCATTTTGATCCAGTGGTTTATCACCCTGACTTTGCCAAGCTTTATCAAGAGTTATTAGATCAGCTTTTTTCTCAGGTGCCAGCAGAGTCAATTGCTTATTATTCACTGGGAGTGGTGCGTTTTACTAAGGATGTTTATCAAGAGGTTGTGCGCAATTATCCTGAATCCACTCTGCACTCTCAAGAAATGATTAAAAGTTTTGATGGTAAGGTTCGCTACCCTAAACCTATGCGCAGTTGGATGTTGGGCACTGTTAAGGACCAGTTGATGAAAAGAAAGATTGAAAAAGAAAAAATATACTTTTGTATGGAGGAAAATCAATGAGCTTAAAAAGTTTGTATCAAAAATCACCACTGGCCACTGAACACGCCGCGACTCCGCTTTATTCGGTTGAAGTGCAGACGGCCCAGGGAAAAAAGGTTTTTGCCGATCCCAAGGTGATGCGCTCATTATTGTTGATTATGAATCAACACGCAGTCAATGGCGGAGCAGCTTGCCACTGGGGTGGCCCAGCGGCTTTAGCAGAGATGGTGTCTGCTCTTTATACTTATCTTTTTGAACACCGTGATTGGAGTGAGGAGTTTCACTATGTGAATGATGTGGGGCACGCTGAAAATATTCTTTACTGCGCCAGGGCCTTATGGCAGATGGCCGGTTTAGAAATTGTGGCTCTCACCGGTTTTCGCTCCATTGATTCTCAACTCACTGGTCATGGGGAGAGTCATATTTTTCCCCAAGCAGTGCTTTTAAGTAATGGACCTTTGAGTTCAGCACTACCACAGGCCCAAGGATTGGCCATGGCCGATCACCTCTTGGGAAATCAACGGGTCAGTCTGATCACTCTTTCTGATGGAGCCAGTATGGAAGGAGAGGCCAAAGAGTCTTTTGCGGTGATCCCCGGCCTACGGGCTAAGAATAAAATGAATCCTTTTGTGATGATCATCTCTGATAATAACACCAAGCTCTCAGGTCGTATTGATCAAGACAGCTATTCTATGCAACCTACTTTTGAGTCGCTACCTCAGTTGGGTTGGCAGACACTGAGTTGCGATGGTCACGATTTAAAGGCTTGTTATGAGACTCTTGATCAGGCCGTACAACAAGCGCGCGCTGAACTTAAACCAGTGTGTGTGATTTTAAAGACCATTAAAGGAAAGGGGATGAGTGAAACTGAACAGAGTTCTTCTGGTGCCCACGGCTATCCCCTTAAGGCCTATGATGAGAAGTTAATGAGTTTTCTCAATGAGCTGTGGCAAGGTCATTCTCTTCCCAACTGGTTAGCTGAGATGGCCAAATCAGCACTGAGTCCTGTCTCTAAACAAACCAGTTCAGAACAATCGATGAAGAAGGAAAAAATTCAAGTGGGAGTGGCCAAGGCATTGATAAGCGCTTGTGAGCAAGGTCATCCTGTAGTGAGTGTGTCTGCTGATTTGCAGGGATCAACTGGAGTGGCGGCTTTTCATAAGAAATTTCCCCAGCACAGTTATGACTTGGGAGTAGTGGAGTCGAATATGATCAGCAGTGCGGCGGGACTTTCCAAACAGGGATTGATTCCAGTGGTGGATACCTTTGCTGCTTTTGGAGTCACCAAGGGAAATCTTCCTTTAGTGATGGGGGCCCTCTCCAATGCTCCGGTGCTGGCGATTTTTTCACACACTGGTTTTCAAGATGCTGCAGATGGAGCTTCTCACCAATCCTTTACCTATTTTTCAGCACTGTGCTCTATTCCTAAAACTAAGTTGATTTGCTTAAGTACCAGTGAGGAAGCAGAATTTTTTATTTCCACTGCCATTGAAAAAATGGTAGCGGCTAAAAAGAGTGCAGCCGATGAATACTCCTATGTTTTCTTTCTTGGGCGTGAGAACTTTCCTGCCACCCACCAGGCCAAATTCAATTGGGATCAACCCACAGTTCTAAAGCAGGGCAGTGAGGGAGTGATGGTGTGCTATGGCTCAACTGTCTTTCACACACTGAAAGCAGCAGAGCAATTGGCCGCTCAAGGTCAGAATTGGACGGTGATTCACCATAGTTTTTGCAATAGTGAGAATATTGAATTGATCGCTCAGTGCTTACAGCAAAACGCCGGCAAACTACTCACTATAGAGGATCACCAAATCAATGGAGGCCAGGGCAGTTTTCTTATTTCACAATTGGCCAGAGCGGCAGCTCCTTTGCAAAAAGTGCGCAGTTTGGGCATGAAAGGAGAGTTTGGACGCTCTGCATATAGCGCCGATCAACTCTATGGCGCCTATGGTTTTGACGCGCAAGGGATTGTCAATGAGGTGCTAGAGCATTTTTAGATTGCCAAGGTTGATATTTTTTTATAGTTTGTTACATCTGAATAAGGAGAGAGTTATGGCACGAGTGTGTGATTTAACAGGGAAAAGAAGACAAGTGGGACACAAAGTTTCTCACTCCAATATTAAGACCAAAAAGCAAAGTCAGCCTAATTTAAAGTCTAAGAAAGTCTATGATCCTATCACCGGACAAACTATTCGCTTAAAGCTTTCTACTAAGGCCATGAAATCACTCGATAAGGCTGGTTCACTTTCTCAGTACTTACGTAAAAACGCTAAGTTTTTTATTTAGTTTCTGTTAAGAGCTTGTCAAATTTTTTTTTTTTAGTCACAATAAATCTATGTGGCGAGTCATTTTTATCTTCTTGTTTTTATTAGGTTGTGGCAATTATCAGGAGGATTTTCTCTGGGATAGACTCTCCCCTGAAGCGCAAGAGGGAATTCGCGAGCGTGCGGCTAATCAATGTGAACAGCAATATGAAAGGGACTTTCAACGACTGATTGAAGAGACCCTGCGCAGCTTTCAAGGTGACCGAGATTTAATTCCCGGTCGTATCTTTAATTGGTTTGAGGAGGGAGATGAGAACGCCAGAAGTGAGATTGTTATTTTAGATATTGAACCCGATTATATTTTGTTTTTTTTGGAGCAACTTGATGGAACCCGTCTAATTGTTCACGATTCCACTAGTCATGACATGAGAGTTTATAAGGTGAGTCGCGATGATAATAATAATATCCTTCGCCACTTACAATCCCTGGCCTGTACCAATCAAGATCAGTCTGATCCCAATGAGCAAAGTTTCTTTGAAAACCGCGCTGAGTTTCCCCAGGTGGTCACTATTGATATTACCAGCGATGATATCAACAACCGCACCTTAACGACTTATACCTATGAAATGGATAGAGAAATGCCCTCGGTGATGAGTCTTTTTGCCTATACTCGTTCAGTGGTGACCATCGAAGAGGGAGTCAGAATTAGTGATAATACTTTTAGCCAGAGGGTGAGAATCGCCGGTTTTAGAGAGTTTGATCAAGTCTATCAAAACAAAGTGAATAACCCCAGTGTAGTTGAGCACTGCGATTTTACCACTACGACTTGGGAGGGAAAATCTCTTTCCATTCCCAAGCCTCGCTGCGCTAATGATAATGCCTTTGAAGAGGAAATTCAAAAGGCATTCACTCTATGAAAAAGGTTTTGCTTGTTCTTTCTTTGATTATGCCTTGGCATTGCGTTGCTGAAAATTTTTTTCAAAGAGATTTCACCCTGACAGATGAGCGAGTTCATCAATCACACAATACCTTTGTCATCGACATGGGAGTTTTAATCTATGAATCCTTGCACGAATTTGCGGGACAAAATAAGCAGATCACGCCCGATAGCAGCTTAGTTTATATGGGAGGGGGGATTAATATTGGTCGCAATATTAAACTGGCCGGCGGTTGGTGGACATCTTCTGAGGCAGGGCTTTTTTTGTACCAACGCTTAGATCGCCATGACATGAGGGCCAAAGAGGATATTGATTATGATGTTTCAGTCACTAAAGAAGATCATCGTTTGCAGGGTGTACGCTTGGCCCAAAGTTTAAAGTATCGCTTTCGCTATAAGAAAATGATGCTAGAGCCTCTTATTCAGGTGAGCTTAAGCTATGGACAAATGCGCAGTGAGACTAATTATTATTACGATGACACTTTGGTGGAGAACTTTGAGAGTTATAATGCCAGCATACGTGAAGATATTTATATGATTAATTATGCGGTGGGACTGAATTTTCTTTGGGAGTCGGGAGTTTCCTTAGCGGTGAAGGCCCAAAGTAATGCCATTACCATTGGTGATCGACGCTCTGAGATTAGCACTCAAGTGGGGAGCTCTGCTGCTAATACCATTATTGAAAGTGAGGGGATTAATACCACTCGAAATGATTTGGCCTTGGGGCTATCGGCAGGGTTTATTTTCTAGAAACCGACCATCTTTGTCGGGGACAAAAACCTCTTAAAGTTTCTTGACAAGCTTGCCGATAGATTGAGTGTATGAAAACACTACGTGCCATTAGCGCCTTACTCCTTTTATTTTACACAGCCTCATGCTCTGATGATGAATTTACCAGGTCCACTGTCAATCAGTCAGTGAAGGTGGAACCGATTAAGATAGAGGTAAGGGAGAGTTGCTCTAATTTTTCACCTCCGCCAGTGGATATTTTATTGCTAGTGGATAATTCTTTTAGCCCGCAGTTTTTGCAAGTGGATCTTAGGGCGGCATTGCAAAGTTTAGTGGTCAGTGCCGCTAATTTGCCTGATTATCGTATTTATATTGCGCCGTTAATACCGCCGAGTGGAGAAACAGAGGGTGATCTGATTAGTTTTCAATTAGTGACTAATAATCCTAGCAATGTTCCCACTTCTGCTAATGTGGTGGGTATTAATCAAGTGAATTTAAGTTTTCCTACACTTAATTTTAGTACTGAACGAGGGTTTATCAGAGCGGCAGAGATACTGGAAAAAAATCTGGGAACAGTCTTTCGCAAAAATGCTTTTACCATGGTGGTCACCTTGTCCAATGGGGATGACAACGATGAGGAGTTCTTGCCATCTTCTGGTCAGATGGTTCCAAGTCAGCCGCGCTTTAGTGATGTTCATAAGCCAAGACTTTTGGAAGTTAAAAATGAACTAGCGGCCTTACAGTTTCGCTATATCAGTGTAGTGAATCATTTTAGCGAGCAAAATTGCTCCACCAATATTCGCTTTGCTGGGCATCGCTATCGCCGCATGTCATCGGAGATTTATCAAAGTCAGTCATTAAGCGATGCTCAAGGCAGTCACCCAGATAGCTATGATTTATGCCAAGGGGATCTGGGGAAAATTTTTAAAGATCTAGCGGCAACTATTGATAGTTTTCAAAAAGGACATACCTATCATTATTGGCCGGTGCAGATCGCTGAAAATGAAGGGGATTTAAATTTTGATCCTGATAAATTACAAGTTTATCGTCAAAGGCCGAGTGGGTCCCAGCAAAGCATTGCATCGGGGGCAGTGGATGGCTTTACTTATGAGGGATTTAAAAGCAATCACAATATTCGTCTCGATCCTCTAGGCAGCTTGATCAGTCCTGCTGAAAAATATACAGGTTTCTTCATTAAGTTAAATGGCAATGCCAAGGTTGAGTTTCCCGATTGCGTGGTTGTTCGAACTGAAGATTTTGATAAATTCTATGGTTATATTGTTTTACCCAATGAACCTGATCCAAGCACTTTAGAAGTTTATATTAAGGGAGAGGTAGTTGACAAAAAAGGTGTGAATCGTTGGGAGTATTTAGGTTTTAAGGAGTCACAAAACGTCTTGGTGGTTAGTCGCAGCGATCTTAGCAGCAAGACACCAGGAATCTTTCGCACGGGATATGTGATCAAGTTGTTCGGGAATGCCATTTACAATGATGGGGCAAAAGTTGAAGTGTTTTACAAATCTCAGCCTATCAATTAACTTGTAATATAAGATGAGTGAACAAAAAAGTTGGTATTATGTTTACCAGAATGATCGCAAAGGACCAGTTCCTTTTGAGGAGTTGGTGAATTTAATTAAAGTGCAAGTGCTCGATTCCAATAGCTATGTTTGGAGCAAGGGATTTGAAAACTGGAAGAAGCTTAAGGATGTTGAGCAATTAAGAGTTCACTTGACTGATCAAACACATACTTTTACTGAAACCAAATATCAGCATTATGTCATGACTAAGAATTTAGCTCAAATTGAGCCGGGCAAAAGAAATATTTATATTAAAACGGGCTTTGATCGCAAGGGTGATGTTAAGGAGTATGGTCCTTTTGATATTGAAATGATTCGTAAGTTATATGTGAGCAAGCGCATTAACGGCAAAACATTAGTCTACTTCCCCGGTCTTGATTGTTGGAGAATTCTTGGATCTTTTGCTGATTATGAAGATTTCTTTAATGAAATTCCTCCGGTAATTAATGAAGAAGAAAGAAGGCGCTGGGAGCGAAAGCCTTTTACTGCCAGGCTTTTATTAACAGCAGGTAGTGAAGATGTTCTAGAAGGACTTTGCAAAGATCTCTCAATGGGAGGGATGCAGATCCTCGTGGATAACTTTCCCGCTCAGGTTGGCGACGTTATTCAGATGAACGTGCACCCAGAAAACGAACAGCATCAATTTGTGGCACAAGCAGAAGTTGTGAGAATTCTTGATAGAGACCGTGGAGTTTCCTTGAAGTTTGTCAATTTATCAGACGGGGCACAACAGGCCATTCAGTCTTATCTCAATGAACGAAGCTAAATTAGCGATCACTGCCAATCATATTGAAACTCGTTTAGAGCGAATTTACTACCGCCATTATTCTTATGGAGATCAGTCCAGTCGAAAAATTTTATTCTTTCACAATGCAGGAGAGCACCATAGGCTTTACCATGACTTTTTATTAAAATTAACAGATGAAAAAACAGATGTTATTGGAGTGGATTTACCTGGCCATGGATTGAGTTCAGGGGAGCGATTTTATATCGATGATTTCTATCAATATAGAGAGTTTTTTGAGCAGGTGATTGAACAGCTCTATGATCCAGAAAGAGAGTTATTTGTGATTGCCGATGGTTTAAGTTCGCTGATTTCTCTCATTCATCTAGAGCAAGGCCATGATCAGCGGTTAAAGAAAATTGTGCTAATCTCACCTTATATTAAATTAAAGAAAAATAATAAGGTTGAGCTTCTTACCCGACTTTTGGCCAAAAGTGATCAATTAGCAGAGTCCTTACGCTATTTGCGATTGGAATACCTACCAGTAAGAGAGGACTACGATTATCTTTGCAGTACTGCGCTAAGTTATCAATTAATAGATCAAGTGATTCAAATGAGTCATAAGGTTTTGTTAACTCCTTATTTGATTCATAATCAGATTTGCATATTAGTGGGGGGACTTAGTCGGTTATTTAATCCTCAGATGGTCGAAATATTTGCCAGTACTATGGACAAAGATTTAGTAAAGCTCATAAACTATAGTGAGTTGAATGAAAACTTACTCAAATCTGAGTTATCAGATTTAATTTTGAGCGATATAAAGCAATGGTTATAATTCGAAGCAAAATTTTCTTTTTATTGATATTAGTTCTGGTTTTTGTTTCCTGTTCTTCTATGACGGAAAATAAGACTTTGCAGTCTCCTTTGTATTTGCAGGATGGATTTGCTGACGGCCAAGAGATTAAGGGGCGATTGGCATTGCAGAGAACGTCATGGTTTCAAGGGGCAATACTCAATTTTGACTTAATTCATTACGTAGCTGATGAGAGTGATCCTTTTTCTCGGTGGATTTTGAAAGACTTTCCAAATATCTTTTCTCGCTGTCAGAAAGTGGTTGTTTCGATGAGCCATCACAATCGAGTCAATCGTGCCAGCCGTGCTGTTGCTCAGAAGATCTTTAATGAGAGTGGTTCTACTGAGTTAATTATGCCAGAGTTTTCCTATCAGTGGAAAACCCATCCTGATACTCGTCGCTGGGCGATAGAAA
>SKGZ01000204.1 GCA_007117175.1 Bacteriovoracales bacterium
TCAGAATTTATTAGAGGCAAAAGGAAGCTTAAAGTTGAAACTTTAGACAAGTACTTAACTGTTTTTAAATTAAAATCAAAAATTATCGTTATTCAAGACAATGATGTTGCCTAGATTGAAACCACTCTTAATTGTCCCTATCCATTCATTTATTTAAGCTTTGTAAGTTCTACCGAGTCCATGACAATATTTTACGCCATCGTGTCAATAAAATTAGATACTTGCTGACCTGATTTAATATTTTGTAGACAAACTCCAAATATTCATGAATATTTGGAGTGTATGTATAAAAGATTATTAAACCTTAAAAACCCCAAAAAAAGCTTCTTTTTGTGGGGGCAAAGACAAACAGGTAAAAGTTCTTTATTGCATGAAACATTTCAAGGTATGACTTATATTAATCTTTTAGAGACTGATACATTCCTTGAATATTCCACTCGTCCAGCTCTGCTTAGAGATCATTTAAATCACCTCCCCCAGAAAAGCATTGTGATTATAGATGAAGTGCAAAAAATTCCATCTTTACTGGATGAAGTTCACAACCTTATCGAAAGTAAAAAATTAATTTTTGGTCTGTGTGGATCAAGTGCAAGAAAATTAAAGCGAGGTCATGGAAATTTACTTGGAGGACGTGCAAGAAGGTTTGAACTTTATGGGTTTTCTGCCGTAGAGCTAGCTCAGGATTTTCAGTTAACAAAGATGTTAAATCGAGGTTATCTGCCTTCATTTTATCTGGATGATGATTTTGCTCAGGCTCAACGAAGTTACGTCTTTGATTATTTAAAAGAAGAAATTTTAGCAGAGGGCCTCACAAGAAGCTTGCCTATATTTTCTCGTTTTCTTGAAACCGCGGCTCTCTCCGATACAGAAATAATTAATTTCTCTAATATTGCAAGAGAAGTAGGTGTCTCAGTTAAAACCAGCCAAGCACACTTTGAGATTCTAGAAGATACATTAACGGGAACATTTCTTCCTGCTTATACTAAAAAAGTAAAAAGAAGGATAAAGCAATCTGCTAAATTTTACTTTTCGGATGTGGGAATTGTTAACTTTTTAGCAAGGCGAAAACACTTACTGCCAAAAAGTAGTGAGTTTGGAAAAGCCTTTGAAAATTGGGTTTATCATGAACTAAAATGTTATCAAAGCTATAAGGACAATAGTCTTCTTATCCATTATTGGGCCCTCACATCGGGCGTTGAAGTAGATTTTATTTTAAATGATATGGAAGTTGCCATAGAAGCTAAAGCCTCCAGTCGCATTACCTCTGATCACTGTAAAAACCTTCGTGAACTCAAAGCTGATTTTCCCAAGATTAAATCGAGAATTATAGTTTCTATAGAGGATAAACTCCGCACAACAGATGATGGAATTAAAATCATACCAGCCCAAATGTTTGTTGCCATGCTTTGGAACAGAGAAATAATAAAATAAAAAAATCGGCATTAAAGAATTTTCAGAAAAGTTGCGACTTGGCTTAAGATGCAAGCTCGATTAGCACCACTTCATCCATTTAAATTTTGCTAGATTGACCTAGCAAAATTAATAGGGTATACTATCAAAAATGAAAGTGGTTAAAAATCTTAAATATATCAAAGACTTATCTGACAAGCTCAGTCGCTATCCTCATCTAGTTCAGGTGTTAATTGGTCCTCGCCAAGTGGGAAAAACCACTTCCATTATCGCGTTTTTAAAGCAGCATTATGCCGATGGATTCCACTATTATAACTCTGAAGAGCATTTTCAAAGTAGTAACCAATGGGTGCAAGAGTGTTGGTACAAGGCGCAAAAACAAAATAAAGTACTAGTGATAGACGAAGTCCAAAAGATTCCTGATTGGGCGCAAGTAATTAAGGCCATGTGGGATCAACAACAATTGAGTGGAAGAAAAATCAAGTGCATTGTTCTTGGTTCTTCTTCACTGTCTATTCAAAAAGGTCTCAGTGAATCCTTGGCCGGTCGATTTATGCTCACTCAAGCCTTTCATTGGAATTATACTGAGTCAAAAGAGGGATACAATCTTTCTTGGGAAGAGTATTTGGAAATTGGAGGGTATCCAGGAGCCTACCCCATGAGAGAAAATCTCAGCGATTGGCAAAACTACGTCAAAAACTCTTTGGTACAAGCAGTCATCGAAAAAGACATCCTACTTAATCACACTGTTAAGTCTCCCGCCCTTTTTAGGCAGTGCTTTGAAATACTGACAAGCTACCCTGCTCAAGAAATCAGTTATACCAAGCTACTTGGTCAATTGCAAAACAAAGGAAACACTGATCTTATCAAGCACTACTTGAGTTTATTTGAGGGTGCCTTTTTGATTAAGCAGCTGAGTAAATTTTCCGCAGGCAAAATTCGACAAAAAGCCTCTTCACCTAAAATTATTCCCCTTTGTCCTGCCTTTTACTATATGCAAACTCTCTCTGCGCTTACTTCCAAGGAGAAAGGAAGAATTTTTGAATTAATTGTTGGTATGGCTTTACTCAGGAGTGGTTATGAAATGTTTTACTGGCGTGATGGCCAGTATGAAGTGGATTATGTACTCAAGTTTGGAAAAAATCTTTGGGCCATCGAAGTCAAATCAGGTCAAAGTAAAAAGGCAAACGGCCTACTTCGTTTTAATCAACTCTACCCTGATGCTAAGATGGTGATGATAAACCAAGAAAATTATATTGAATTAGAAAAAGATGTTATTGGCTTTTTACAAAGTTGATAAAGAATTTTTAATACCAACTCAACTCTGAAAAAGTTATGACTTGATTTAAGACGCTAAAGACTTTTTTGGTCGAACCATTAGCTCTAAACCAAGAGCATCAAGGATTGCCACTAAGTTTCTATGAGTGGGATTTCCTTTTTCAGAGAGCATCTTATAGATCGTTTGTCTGCCAATTCCTGTTTGATCTGAGATGTAACCAACTCCATAAGCTTTCACAATCTCACCAAGGGCCACCTTCAAATACTCAGGGTCATGCTCTTGCATGGCTTCTGAAATAAAATGGCAAGCAAGCTCTGGGTCTTTTAGCTTTTCCATTAGGTATTCATTGAATGATGTACCTTTTGCGCTCATATTTGCCTCCGTTTTTTAATGAATCAAGCCACTCTCTATCAGGCTCTCTTTCCTTAATCTTCTTCATTCCAATGTACACTGAAAAAGATAGATTGTAGACTATAATCTACAATATGCCTGTTTTATGATATATTCTGGCTTATCAATATTTTTAAATCGCTGAAAAAAATGACAGTGATTTCAATACCGCTTCAACTGAATCACTGTGGAGCCCAGAATTAACAATGCGGCTCCACAGATTTGAATCCAATCCAAGGCCTGGCCAAGAAAGATCCAATTGACAGTGACTGCGCAGACCGGAAAGAATAATTCGGCGATGGCGGCCATACGAGCACTGACTTTCATCAATCCCTTATAATAAAGATACATTCCCAAGAAGGCCGATAGACTGACCATGGCAATAATCATCAAGTAATCGTATCCGGCCAGTGAGCCCAGTGAGCGCTGCCAATTGATCAGTGGCAGTAAAACCAAGAATCCCAAAGCAAAACGGCCGGCCATGATTTCTTTTTCTTGATAACCGGCCAAGGTTAGTTTTTTACCAAACACGGTGGCACTCCCCCAACCTAAGATGGCAATGCCCACCAGTGCGTAACCTAAAAAAGAGCCGGAGCTCAAGTAGTTGGAGATCTCTAACTTTCCACTCACAAGAGCTAAAATGACTTTAGAGGAGCTGACTAAAATCGCGCCTAGTAGTGAAAGTGCTCCCCATAAGAAAAACTTTGCTTGTAATTTTTCGGCCAATAATAAACGTGCGAGGCTGACGACCACTAGGGGCTGTAGTTTTTGCAGTAAAATCACCAAGGAGGGATCCAGGTGTTGAAAGGCCTTAGTGAAGGCAACGGTGGCAAAGGCCGAGCCAATGGCCCCCACCATGAAAAAGGAAAAGAAATCAGTGATGCGCGAGCTGGCAATTTTTCGCCAGTTTTTGAAAAGAAAGTAAGCAAAGACGGTAGTTAAAAGAGCGTGCTCCACAAAGACAATACCCAGGCCAGAGTGACCGGCCTGGATCAGAGGGTAGCGAAATAAGGTGTCCAAGGCCCAGCAAAGACAGGCCAAGAAAATATAGCTTAAACCTAGCATTTTAAATTCCTAATGATAGGATACTGCACTTAGCAGGTCTGCTCAAACTCAATCCACATTTGCTGAGCTCTTTGCACGATTAATTGTTTCTTCTGGGCGCGACGATCCCCTCTTTTTTGTTTTTTATCCATCTCCACTGGGGGGAAGAGACCAAAATTAACGTTGCTAGGAGTAGGCCTTTCACAGGTCATCAGATAATTCATCAGTGCTCCTATGCAGGTTTGCACGGGCCAGCGCAAAGTGGGTTGTCCCATTAGGCGGCGCTGCACTTGCCAAGCGGTATAGAGTCCTGAGCTGGCACTTTCAGTATAGCCCTCCACTCCGGTGATTTGTCCGGCAAACCACAGAGTCTCATCCATTTTACTACTCATATCAAAATTTAAAACTCGGCTGGCATTTAAAAAGCTATTGCGATGAACCGAACCTAGGTGAAAAAATTGTGCATTGGCAAAGCCTGGCAGAGTGCGAAACACTCGCAATTGCTCTTTATAGGTGAGTCTATTTTGAAATCCCACGAGATTAAAGGCCGAACCCAAAAAGTTTTCTTTTCTTAATTGCACCACTGCATAAGGGCGCTGTCCGTCTGGCATCTCTAGTCCTAAGGGTTTCATGCAAGAAAAACGTGGAGTGTCGACTCCTCTCTCGGCCATGAGATCCACAGGAAGACAGCCTTCAAAGAATTTATAGTCTTCAAAGTCTTGGGGAGGGACTTTTTCAGCTGCCAGCATTAGATCAATGAATTGATAATACTGCTGCTTATTCAAAGGACAGTTAAGATAATCCCCATCGGTTTCATCTGCGTGGCGATCCTTAAAATAAAGTTCAGAGGTATCCAAACTCTCCCCATCCACCACCGGAGCGATGGCATCATAAAAGTAAAAGTCCTCTTCCCCCACATGTTGGCGAATCCATTTTTCCAGTACTGGGTGAGTCAATGGCCCTGAGGCCATAATCACGTGATCGGCCTTGAGCTCATCTTTGAGGGCCAGAGGATCTTCGGCCTCTCTTTCGTGTAAGCTAATATTGGGATGATCTTGTAAGGATTGAGTGATGTATTGAGAAAACTTTTCGCGATCCACCGCCAGTGCACTGCCTGCAGGCACCGCACAAAGCTGGGCCGCTTTTAAAATCAAAGATCCCAAGCGCTGCATCTCCACCTTTAATAGTCCATGGGCTGTGTGAATATCAGTGGACTTTAAAGAATTAGTACACACTAACTCTGCAAATAGTGGAGTTTTTTGCGCAGGATTAGGTCGCTTTCTTTTACACTCAATTAAGTGCACATGAATGTTTTGATTGGCCAAAAACCAAGCTGCTTCACTGCCGGCCATCCCAGCGCCAATTACTACAACTTTTTTTGTTTCTGCCATCTAGTCATCTCCTTTCAGTCAGGGTATAAATTTTGATCAATGAGTCAACTGAATGTTCATCTGCACCAACCCCATATCAACCGCGCTGCGTTTGATCAATACCTACCCTATTTGCAAAGTCTTGTCGCTAAGAAAGATGAAAAATCCACTCATCTTTACCTGCTGCCTGAGTTGTTTCTAGCTGGTTATCCCCCCATGGATCTGTGCTTTGATCCCGACTACCAAAACTGCATGCAAAAATTACTCAAGGAATTGGATTCTTTTTTTCAATCCTTGGCCAGCAATCATCACTTTTTAATAGGAGCCTTAGAATACAGCGAACAGGGTCTATTTAATAGTTTGCTTTATGCTAGGGGGGGAGAACACGGGCGCTTTATTTATCGCAAAGAATCACTTCCCAATTATGATATTTTTGATGAAAAGCGCTATTATCAAAAAGGTGAAAACCAAAGAGCACAAATAGAAATTGAAGACTTTAAGATTGGGCTGCTCATTTGCGAAGATTTATGGGCCGCAATCCCCACTAATCGTTGGAGTCATGATCTGGACTTAATTGCCAGTTTTAATGCCAGTCCCTATCACTTAAGTAAAGGCCAGCAGCGAATTGCCAGAGTGCAAGAATTACATCAAAAAACCAATCTGACCCCTATTGCCTATGTCAATAGTGTTTGTGCTCAAGATGAACTGATTTTTGATGGGGCTAGTTTCTTGATGGAGAATAAGCAAATTCAGGTACTCAAGTCTTTTCAAGCAGACGGCCTATGCTATCAATTGAATAAGCAAGATCAAAAGAAGGTCTATGCTGATTGCCCGGCCCACCCACGACTCAAGTCAGCTAGTGTCACTGAAGTTTTAAGCGATCTACAGTGTGAAGAATTACTACAAGCACTTTGTTTTGGCCTGCAAGAGTACGCTCAACAATGTGGCTTTCAAAAATTTCTGATTGGTCTGTCTGGTGGAATTGACTCAGGAGTGGTGGCGGCCATTGCCAGATTATCACTCAAAGACTGCCAGCATATTGAAGCGGTGTATCTACCCTCTCAATTTTCTTCCAGTCTAAGCTTAAGTCTAGCGCAAACCTTGTCCCAGGCCTTAGACATTGAATTAAAACATTTTCCCATTAAATTCTTACACAGCACTCTGCAAAGAGAGATTTCCCAATACTACGGAGAAAAGCTCGAGGGCCTAAGTGATGAAAACATCCAAAGCCGTTTGCGCGGGCTACTTTTAATGACCAGGGCCAATCAAACCGGGGCCATGCTGCTGAACACTTCTAATCGCTCGGAGTTAGCCGTTGGCTATTCCACCCTTTATGGTGATTCTATTGGGGCCTTAAGTGTCATCGGCGATCTCTATAAAACTGAAGTCTATCAATTGGCCCATTATATGAATCGCAAGTATGGACTGATTATCCCCCAAGAAATGATTGATCGTGAGCCTTCAGCGGAGTTGCGCCCAGATCAAAAAGACAGTGATTCGCTACCTAACTATCAAGAGCTGGATTTGCTATTAGAACGAATCCACAACTGTGAACACAGTCTTGAAAAACTAGTAGAACTTGGCCATCAGCGAGAAACAGTTATTCAAGTCAAAAATTTAGTACACAAAGCGCAATTTAAAAGACAGCAATTTTGTCCTATCTTAAAAATTAAAGGACAAAGCTTTGGCTTAGGCCATCGCATGCCGATTAGTAGTGCATGGAACCTCAAATAAGGAGAGCAAAATGGCAGACATGAAGGAACTCATTAAAAAATGGGATGGATTTAAAAAAAATCTCACTAAAGAAGTCAGTTCTTTATTTCATGAAAGAAATTGGAGCAAAATTAAAAAGCAAGTGGATCAACTGATCAGCTCGGCCAAAAAAGAAGTTCATTCTTTTGTGGATGAAGATCTTACAGCAATTTCCAAGAAACTCAAAAATGAAAAAGATCAACTGGAGAAATTACTAGACTCCACCTTCAAATACGAACTTGATAAGGCCAAAAAATTTGTTAATGAACGAAAAAAAGAGCTGAATCAATTACAAAAGACCATTGAGTCTCTAGCTAAAAAGCCCAGTAAGAAGAAAAAAGTGAGCAAAAAGAAAAGCAAGAAAAAGGCTACCAAGAAGAAGGCCAGCAAGAAATAAGAGTGAAAGAGATTGAAAATATTATCTTTGATTTGGGTGGAGTCATTCTTAATATTGACTACACCCGAACCATTGAAAAATTAAGTGAGTTTTGCCAACAAGATATCAGCTCTCATTATACCCAAAACGCACAAATTGAAATTATCGATCAATTTGAAAAAGGTGAGATTTCTGCCCAAGATTTTCTCATGGCACTTAACCAACGATTAAAGCAAAACTTAACCATGGAGCAGTTTAGTTCTGCTTGGAATTCTATGCTTTTAGACCTTCCAACTGAGCATCTTAACATTCTCAAAGAACTACAAAAGGACTATAGGCTCTATCTTCTGAGTAATACCAATCAAATTCATTATCAGGCCTTTGAGCACATTGCTCCTCAAGACTTTAATCAATACTTTAAGCACGCTTATTACTCTCATCTGATGGGAATGCGCAAACCAGAAGTTGAAATTTATCAATATGTCATCCAAGAGCAAAAACTTGTGGCCCACAAGACTCTTTTTATTGATGATACTGAAAAAAATATTTTAGCTGCTCAAAAAGCAGGTCTTAAGGCCCAATTTTGGAAGCAAAACCAAGGACTAGAAAAAATCTATCCATTACTGAGATGATCCCCAGCGCTTTTGTCTTTGAAATTGATAAAGTGACTGTGGTCTTAAATCACTGGCCCTTGCCTCTTTCAAATACTCATCATCTGGCAAAGTTCCCATGGCCCACAATGGCGGCATGGCCCTGGCAGTTTCCACTACCACACTCAAATCCGGCTGAGTGCCCACCACATAGCCTGCACCAAATTGATAGGAAAGAATTTGTCCCGCTCCAGAAAGATTCCAAAAGACATTTTGCGTTCCCCCATGCCCGGCTCCACGATTGCCCAGACCTCGATTGATCACTCGCCAACCATCCTCAATTTCAGATTGATCCACTAAATTGGCCAGGGCCAATGAATGGGAAAACTCAGATTGAGAAGGTGAAGTCACAGGAATACCAAAGACGTGATCAGTAGCACTGGCCTTGGAAGAGTGAACTTGGTGAAAGACACAACCATTGGTGTTAAAACCTGCTCCAGTGATAA
>SKGZ01000274.1 GCA_007117175.1 Bacteriovoracales bacterium
CATATTGTTCGTAGAGATGAAAACACCTTGCAAATTTATAAGAACAAAGGGCGTCTGCTCACTCCCATACGATTCCAATCAATCATCAGCGCTGGAATTCCGGCTATCAGAGGAGAAGTTCGTAACTCACGAGGTTGGGCGCAAACAGATTTCTATCAAGTCAATATTAGCGAAATTCAAAATGATCAAGACCCGCGAAGTCGGCAAATTATTGCGCTACGAGATGTTTTCCTAAGAGGCTCAACTCGTAAATTAAGAAATCTCAACAAACCCTATGAAATTTCATATGATGCAGGTGAGCGTTACCGCAATATTGGTCTTTTTTCTTTTTCCTTGAATCGTTTAAGATCAACTAATGAAATTAAGATTAAAGGACCTAGCGGACAAGTCAAAAAATTCTTTCGAAAATACGATAGTCAAACAGCTGGAATGAATCATGTTGAATATGCTCAAGATGCCATTGGACATATTGCCAATCAAATTCTCAATCTTAACCTTTCTCTTCGAAGCTACTCGTTAAATCCTGGGCACAACGTAACCGGTCGAGCCTTTCACCGGCTTGTCACCTTGGAAGCTGAAACAACAGACTCTGAAGCTAATCCCAAGTATATGGCGCGCATAGATCGAGTCTTTAATGGCTTTTACGGGAAAAGACGAATTATTGATAATCGGCTAGAGCGCTTAAGAAATCATTATCATCATCACTTCTTTAGAGATGAAGACTTGGCCAATACCCTGGGAATTTTTCTGTACAAACTCACCGTTCATAACTTTATTCGCCCTGCAGGCATTGAACAAATGCTGAAACTAGATGAAAAAACCTTAAGGCATATTTTTATCGCTTATGATAATTCAAAAGAGAGAAGTCAGGTTTTACAAAGCACTGAAGAGGACTTTAGGCAAAGGCGATGGGGACGTTTTATGCATCTACGTCAACGATATTTGAACCATGAAGGAAACCCAAAGCGCCAATCAGTCTTCTTAGTGAGGGCACTTAAATACGCTGAAAGGAACTTAACTCTGCTTGGCTTACAGGCTCTCGTTGGACCACAAAATTTATACAGTTATGCCACTATTGGTGGTTTCAGAGAAGGTGTTGAATTTAACACTGATCGCCCGTTGGAGCTGACCCTTGTCTCCAATACAATAGGAAGTTTGGGAGAAGAGGGTATTCATGGACCATTAAGTCAAATGATGCGTCCTCGCAGTTCAGGAGGAATTGGAGTCAGTGAAGGAGAACTCTTCATTGGCTGGATGCTTCGGAGGGTATTTTAATGAAATGCCTTTTGCTCTTAATAACACTACTCTCTCCTTATTGCTGGTCCCATCAGTATCTGATTGAGTTTCAAGTCTTAATGAGTACTGAGGCACTTAATGACTTTGCTGATCGCTATCAAGTAAAACTCAAAAAGCTGACTCCCACTCAACCTGGAGGACTGCCAATATTAGATCGTGTCTATATCGCACACTCAACTGATTCAACACATCAACAAACAATGATTGAGCAAGACCCTGCAGTCAAATCCATTGAACTCAATGAAGAATTAAAAGTAGAAAGCTATTCTACTCACTGGCAACTTAACCGCTATCAATGGTATTTGCAAAATAATGGAGAACTCTTTTACCGTAATGAGAAATCGAAAGTGGGTTTCGACCTTGGATTACAAAAGCTCAAAAATGTCATTCAAAGCGAAACAATCAAAGATGTCGTTATCGCTGTTTTAGATAGTGGAGTTGATTATAATCACCCAGATCTTAGGCCCTATTTAGCTTGGAAAAAAGAAGAATGTGATGAGAATGGTCAGATCCCCTTTATGCCTACCGAAGATAATGATGGCAATGGATACGTGGGAGATTGCCTTGGTTGGAACTTTGCCGCCAGCGATGAACGCACCAATGAAGTGCGCATGCCACTGGATCGAGAGGGGCACGGAACTCATGTATCAGGACTGATTGCCGCAAGAGGAGTGCAAAGTGGTTTCCAATCGATTGGAGTCAATACTAAAATTCTACCCATTAAGGTTTTTGACTCCTCAACGGCGATTACACCAGAAGTGAGCCGTCGAAATGAACAAAGACAATATCGAATGTCTCGTTCGGATCTTTTTTTGCGTGCTATTGACTATGCCATTCGTTCAAAAGTGGATGTGATCAATATGAGCTTTGGCTGGTCTAATCTTATTCACAGTCAATTGCTTTTTAATGCACTTATGCATGCTACTCAAGAGCATAATATTATTGTGGTCGCTGCAGCCGGCAATGATCAAAAAAATGCGACTGTTTATCCTTGTACATACCCTCATATTATTTGTGTTGGAGCTTCTAATGCCAACGGAGAAATGGCTGATTTTTCTAATTTTGGAATGAATGTGGATCTTTTTGCTCCGGGTGAGAGTATTGTCAGTACTTGGCCACTGAGTCAGCTGAGTTTAAGGATGGGTTTTCATGGCTATGATCTCTACTCTGGTACCAGCCAATCAGCACCACTGGTGAGTGCAATGGCAGGAGTTCTCAAAGGAATAAATCCCGATGCCAACTTAATTGAAGTCAAGAGAATGCTTTTTAATCTAGCTCCCTACTCTAAAAGTTTTCAAGGCCTGCGTTCAGTACCAAGCTTTCACAATTGGGAGCAGATTGATCGAGACTTTATACTTCCTCACTTTAAGGGACTTCGAACTGCTATTTATCAGAATCAACAAGGACGGCTGTTTATACCATTTACTGCTTACTCTCAAGGACGAGTCAAGGCTAAAATTAAGATTGAAATCACAGGTGATGCTATTGAAAATAGTCAACAAGAAATGGATCTTGAACTCAATGCCCAAGAAGCAACTCGTCTGCCAATCGATTTTCGTGTCAACGATGAAAATGCCCATCATGAACTTCAGTTAAAAGTGACCCTGTTACAAAATGAAACCGAGCAAATATATTATCATCAACTCAAACTAGCCCGAAATTTATTTCAAGACGCTGAAGTCATCCGTAAACCAGTTCGCTTAAATAATAGGCACCCTTTAACTTTTAGAAGGCAGCAACAAACCCTCAGTCCATTGAGAAATGTTGTGAATCCCCATCAACCTTTAGACAATAGCCTCTTTTATCTTCCTTTTAATCACGAGGGGACTCATCGCATCTTTTTCTTTTAGGAACAAGAACAAGCCTTGAGTGAATTAGCTTATATCTCGATTCATCCCGCCGAGAACATTAAAGCTGTCTTTAAGATAGAAAACCAATTGATTGTCAACACAACTGCAGTCTACAATAATCATCCTGTCGAAAACTTTCATTACTTTGACAGCAATTTTAAGTCACTATTTGATCAACCATTGCAAGTACAATTACAAGCAACTCGACTCAATTCCAGAACGCGAAACTTTGAGCTCGCTACTTACTCGCAAATTCCTCAAGTTCATTGGCAGCAACAATCTCACCAAGGAAAAGACATCTTTACACCAGTTTTTGCCAGTGCCAACTCGCTTGTTCCTCATCATCAAGTTGAACAAGGCGACTTCATACCCACTGCTTCCTTGCGCTGGGATCAGATCTATTATTTTGACCTAGCAAGTAATCGTTACTCGACCCTCATGACAAATAAAAATCGTCAAAAGGTCCTGAACCAAGTGAACGCCTCGACGCAAGATCAATTACAATTCATTAGAATGATCAGCTTTAATGATAAGATTAGGACCTACTGGAATCTTCGCAGAGGTATCCAAAACTCCACCCTCTTAGTTGACTTTGATAATGATGAGATGATTAAAGTTAAAATCTTAACATCTCCATCAATTTCTTCTCAAGTTTTTGAATTACAATCGCTTGAAAAAAATCTTCTTCCCATTGGAATAGCTCTTGCCGAAAATTATTTTACACAAAGAAGTACCTTGCAGTTAAGTCAAGATGAAAGTCAACAATTCACTCTCAATTGGCAAAATCAAAGTGGCTTTATGATGATTCACCATTTACAAGCCAATAGCGACTTTTATACCCTTGCCAAGAGTAATGACTCTTTACTTCTTTACCAAAATGCTCAGCTCCAATCAAAAATGAATTTTTCTAGCTTTGACTTTTTAAACTCTCCCTCACTAGTGCAACAAATGTTTTATCCACTTCCCTATCAAGGGGATTTGAGCTGGGGCTATTATCTCAACCAACAGCAACTCACTGAAGATATTATTCAGTTGATCACTATCGAAGAAAAACAAATGAAAAGTCCTGCTCGCTTCTCATTAATCCCTACCAATGGTTGCGCAGTGCTCAATCCCCATTATGACTATCAGCAACAAGTGAGTTACTATCGACAACTTTGCGCGATCGGTCAAAACCAATGGCAATTGCAAAAAGTGCCATATCGCACTTATTAAGTAGAGTAATTTTAACACCACTCAATTAATCATCTTTACTCCTTCACCTTTATTAACAAGTTTATCACTTGGAAAAACTTGGCACACTTCTTGTAAAGTTTTTAGCAAACAACGTTTAGGATGAACGAAAATAAAAACTTTTGTGAAGTTCACGAGGACATTCACAAATTAATTTTGCTGGAAAACAAGAAGGAGTAAGCAATGAAGAAAAGAAATGCGATGACTACAGTTTTGGCCCTTTCCGCCTCGTTAATCATTAGCGGCTGTAAGTACACACAAGGAGAAATGGACGTTGCGGTGCGAGAAGCCTATGACGATGGTTACAATGATGGCTTTGGAGACGGTTATGTCAAGGGTGATCAAGACGGCTTTGCTCGCGGTGATGCTCACGGCTATAATCGTGGCTTTCAAGAAGGCAGTAGTGCTGATGTCACCACCGCCTATAATAATGGTTACACTGCAGGGGATGCCGCGGGCTTTAATCGAGGTTTTGATCAAGGTTACTCTCAAGGTGATAGCGCTGGTTTTAATCGCGGCCAACAACAAGGATTTCAACAAGGGCAAAGTGTTGGTTATCAAAATGGTCTAGGAGTCGGTTATGATATGGGCTATGACGATGGTTACGGGGACGGCTTTGATGACGGTGTCTACATTAGCTATGATGCTGGATACAATGATGGCTTTGGTGATGGAATAGATATTGGTTATGATTATGGTTATAACGATGGCTTCTTCGATGGAGAATTTGTCGGCTATGACATGGGCTATGGCCACGGATTCGAAGATGGTTATGATATCGGTTATGACGATGGATGGTTTGATGCTTGGGGATTTTCTAAAGACATTGGTAAGGCTAGTTCCTCTCATAAAATTGCAGCCAAAATGCTTAATGACTTAATTGACTTTAAGTCTTTGAAGTCACCTAAGCAAGTTGTCACAGATGTGGAAACACAACGCTTGATGATGAATTCAACTTCAGGTATGACTATGGATTCCAAAACACAAAATGCCATACTTGAAAAATACTTAATTAATAGTATGAAAGAGCAGTTGCAAACTCACTACGGTTTAAAAGAAGATCGCTCTTTGAAAATTGCTAGACTTGCCAATCAAATGATCAAAGTTTCTGGCGAAAGACAATTAAGTGCTAAGGAGACAAACCTTTTCGCTCAGGAAGTGATTGGTTCAGATCTTGTTAAGATGAAAGAGGCATACGAAAAATCAATGAAAGGTCAATCTGAAGAATTAAATCAATTGATCGAAAAAGCCGCTGAGGTCAATGGAATTACTCCAGAGCATACCAGCAAAATTATGAGTAAACTTTTCTTGTAAGTTTATTCAAACAATCTCAGCAAAAAAGGCTCCCCTAGGGAGCCTTTTTTGTGTCATAATAAGACCCATGGAAAAATGGGTTTATCGCGGTCAATATATTCAAGTCAGTGAATTAGAGTATCAAAACCAAATCTGGGAAAAAGCTCATTTTCGCGGTGGAGTCATTATTTACCCCATCACCGATGACAATCAATTAATACTGATCAAGGAGTTTCGCCCCCATGAAACTCCCCAAGTGCGTCTTAAACCTGTCACTGGCATCTATGAAGAAGAGTTCTCTTGGCAAGAAAATGCTAATCGAGAGCTACAAGAAGAAATTGGCTTGAAGGCCCATCAACTTGAACTCATTTTAGAAACACGGCAATCTGGCAGCATCAATGGCTTTCAAAAATATGTCATGGCAAAAAATTTAGAACCTTCAAAGCTAGAAAATCCTGATGGAGAAGAATCCATTCAAGAAATTATCCATATCCCGTTGAAAAAGCTGGAAGAAAAAATATACAAGCAAGAAATTCCTTGGAGCCACTCAATTTTGGGTATGTTTCTTCTCCTGCGCAGAAGCGAACTCTTTCTCTCTTAGCGCTCTCATCTTCTCGTGAAAAGATTGTGAAGCGGCTTCTTCTAAAGCCGAATAGCTCATAATACGATCATAATGTTTACTGGATTGAGAGAAAAAATACTGATACACATCCTTATCCTTTAAAAAGATGGTATGCCCTTTGCCGGAAAACTTTCTTAAAATAAAGGATGAGTCTAAAAGTAAAACATCTCGAACCTGAAAATTATTAGAAAGATAGATCACAACACAATATTGAGAAAGGTCTACCAGTGATTTTTTAAGCTTAACGCCTTTTGGAGAAGAGTAATCACTCCAGTGAACCATCACCTCAATTCGCTTTCCATCAGACAAATGAAAATCAAAACCTCGCTGTGAACTAGACTTGACCTGTCTTAAACCAAAAATTGATTTGGCATACCACTCCCCCACTTGAACTGGAAAGTTTTTACCGTTATTAATCACATTTAATTTGCGCAACACCTCATAACTCTCATGCACCTTATGAATATGATCACGCACCACCGATCTTTCCGGCAGATGATAAATCCACAAATCCTTAAGAGCCTTGATGGTTAATTTTTTATTAAAATGATGACGAAACCAAGCGGGAAAATCCTCTTCTTCTAGAAAATCCGCTGAAGAGCAGTGAAAGCCTCTTTTTTGTAGGTCCACTTCACTCTTAATTTCAGTGATATTCTTCTTTAAGTAGCTCAATGGGACATACTGCCCTGATACGTCACCTTTAATAAAGACCAGATCCTTATCATAGGAACTTGCCCCATGCTGTTCTTTTCCGAACTGCTGGGTCAGATTCATAATTGTCTCGATCACGTTAACCACCAATTAATTAAATTTAATACCCTGAAATTATAACATGTTTGAGTAGATTCTTGAACTCAAATTCACTGTAAATAATTCAAACTGAGCCCCAAGTACTTGAAAAAAATGCTATAGTGCCCGGCAATGAAGACCCTGATCAAACTACTGATGCCCCTTATTTTTTGCCAACAGCTGTGCTGGGCAACAGAGATATGGAAAAATGACCGAGAAAAAGAAAGCCAATTGCTCAACCAACGACAAGTGCGCAACACAAAAAACATTGAATCCTCGTCCCACTTCCTCACCCTCAAAAAGACCTTTCGCCAGCAATGGCAACAATTAATTCAATCTCCTCAACAATGTTCCATAGACACAGTTCACTTCATTCATTCCAGTGCACGGTCCATTGGCTGGCGCCATCAACAAGTGAGATCTTTTTTTCACCTTTTAAGAGTGCAAGATGAAATTGATGATCCCCAACTGGCAATCATTGAAAAATACCTCAGGGCCATTCAAGTTAGGCCTCGAGTGCAAGCTCGAGAGCTCTTAAATACACAATTATTAACCAATCAAATGATTGAGACTCTAGAAAGGATTAATGCTGGCGGCCGCCGCTGTCTCACTGATCAATACATCATGCTGCGATCGAGTGTTCAAAATCCTCAACATATTCCCCAAGTTCTCTCTTTAGCCTACCACAATGAACTCATTTCTGCTGCCATGTTTAACCGCCTGAGCAAAATGCATATGGCTGGTTTTGCCAATCAACCGCTCAGTTTAAAAAGCTACTTGAGCCGCAAAGCTGACCTGAGAACCCAAAGACCATTGCAAGATCTTCAAGGCTCTCAATTTGCCAATGAAGAGAATCGTCGGTTGCATTTTTACAATCGTTTTAACACCATTCAAATCATTCATATGGCCGAAATTGTTAAAACCCTTCGACATCGAATCAATGGAATCATCGGCTTAGAGTTGCACGTCAAGTATGAAGATGAAAACGATAATGAAGTGATTGGCTTAACAGATATGGAGATCTTTCGCTTTTGTCTTAGACAAATGAGAAAAGATAAAAATGAATTAAAAAATAATTTTAATTTTCAAGCAACTACTTTTGAATATCAAGACTTGATTATGGCTGCACTGGAAACTGGAGATATTGCCGCCAGTGAAGTGGATGCACTTTACCAATTAGAAGAAATATGGGCCCCCAATCAAACCTTTTTTCAAAGAGCTTCTAGCTGGATTCGCATTGCCAATACCGTCAGTGTCATAGTTTTACCTCCTCCCTTCGGCTTTATACCCACACTTGCCTTGATCGCTATTGAAGCTATTCACGGAGGAGAAAATCAAGCAGAGTTTGGAACCACTGAGCATACCTTATTTTAGGAGAATAAATGTTGAGATTTCTTTTAATATTATTCACAATTCCCATTCTTAACACCACACGTGCCATGGAGATCACTCACCCTGTGGTCAAAAGAGACCATCGCTTTAGAGCTCAAATCCAAAAAGTTGTTCTCCCTTATTTGACCAGTCAAAGCCATTTTGAAGGCAAATATTTTAAAATCGTTAAGTCGACCAGTGATCAAGCTATTTCTTTTGAGGATGATGAGGAACTCAAA
>SKGZ01000083.1 GCA_007117175.1 Bacteriovoracales bacterium
AAATTCAAGAAGAGATGATTTATCGTCATATCGCTTTTGTGCACGCTCTGCGTATTTTTTTACGCTCCGGAGTCAGCTATGCCCATGAAAAGGTTAAAGAGCTCTACACTGCTAGCAATGATATTAATGATGTTCGACCCTATTTAACTCCTAGTGAATATCAAACTTCAGTGGTGAGTAAAAATAATTATCCCAATCAACTCACACTCAATCAGGGATTGCAGTTAGCAGAGCTTTACCGCAATGGTGCAATCTCTGATTATCGTTTTGTGGAAATGGAGGGAACCCTCATTGAGTTTAGTAATATCCAGGGGCGTTCAGAAAGAATTAAAAATACTCCACTGCCCAGAACCTTTAGCTACTTTCAACGCTTCTTCGTCTATTTGCATGCCATCGTTATGCCCTTTACTTTTGCGCCCAAGGTGGGTTGGTATGTTTTACCCATAGCCTTTATTGTGAATTATATCTTTCTCACCATCGACTTTGTGGGCTCTCGAACAGAAGATCCTTTTGAAAATCGCTATGACGATATTTCTATGACTGATATTTCTTGGGGAATTGATCGCACTATGAGAGAGATGCTGAATGAGACTAAATTACCACAAAAGCCAGCCCCGGTTGATGGGATTTTATTCTAGAGCAGTAATTGCCAGCTCGCTGGTCAGCAGTTCTTCATCAAGAGAGAATGCTTCTAATTCTTCAAAAGTGCTTATTTCCACAGGAAAGAGACCAGTAAAATGATTATCTGCCATATACATTCTTTTTACTTGAGTTAAGTTTCCAATTTCAGCAGGAATCGGTCCTGTGAATTTATTTCCATGGATCGTTAGGTCCACTATTTTGGTACAGTTGCCAATCTCTTTGGGAAGCGGTCCTGTGAGTTCGTTATGTGATAAAATAAGCCAATCCATTTCAATTAAATTGCCAATTTCTTCCGGGATAGGACCTGAGAGTTGATTGTATGATAAAATCAACCACCTTAACTCTGTTAACTTTCCGATCTCTTTGGGAATCGGTCCTGTGAATTCATTATTGGCCAAAATTAGCCAGCTCATATTTGTTAAATTTCCGATTTCATTTGGAATGGGGCCAGTGATTTTATTTTGAGCAACACTCAGCCAATTCATTGCAGTCAGATTGCCAATTTCTGCGGGTAGATAACCTGTCATATTATTAAAATCAAGTTGAATACTTTGAACTCTCTTCTTGCGAACCCAGACACCGTGCCAGCTTTCAATAGCTTGTTCAGACAACCAACCTGAATTATCAATCCAATGATCGCCATTGGTGGCATGGTACAGAGCAACTAGGGCTTCACAGTCAGACCTAATCACTTGAGTGCGCTCTTCATCATCACAAAGATTGGCTTGCGCTGCTAAGGCGCTTAGTAAAAATGTGACTAAAAGTAAAATCTTGCCCCTCATATGAAATCCTTTCACTTGGTTCTCAATCTTATTTTAGCAGGTGGAAATGCATGATGGGGGTATGTGAAAAGTATTCAGGGTGGTGTCAATTTTCTTGACAGGTTTTAAGTTACAAACCTCTTTTCTTGAGACTCTGATTAATGCGCAGCTTAGCAGCTCTAGGGTTTTGACTGATTTCATCAGCAGCTCTTAAAATTGCTCGTGGAAAGTCTTTTTTTAGATTGGATTGATGACTCAGATGTTTCAGCGCTGCAATTAAAATGGGTAATCCTTCTTCGCCGAGGTTTTCTTGAATGTCGGTCAAAAGAGCATAGGTAAAGCTGCCAAAGGCGGCATTTTGTACAAATTCTTCGGTCAGTGAATAAAGGCCCCTGGCATTGGCCCTTTTCGCTTGAGTTCCGCGAGCCACTCCTCTATTATTACCAGCGAGACGATCTCTTTGAGCAATCATTCCCGCAAATAAGTTAGGATAACCTTCACTCAGATGGCTGCTCATCTTATGGCCAAAGACGTGATCTAAAGCAATATGACCGTATTCATGATAGATGACTTCTGGGATCATGGCCGTGTCTTCAAAATAAACCTGTGGGAACAGTCCAAAGAGACTAATCACTCTTGGCATGAGTTCAACTGCTGCTACAGTGAAAAGCATAGAGTAGAGGTGAAACTCGAGACGATAAGCATTGAGTTGTCCACTGGTCCATGAATTGATCACCTTGACGAAATCATAAAGTAAGAGGTTGCCGCTGATGGCATTTTTAAACTCTCTTTGATTGACCACCCGAGCGGCCTGTCTCAAGGGATTTGCTCTGGTGACTCTTTTTTTGACAAAAAACCAAATCTCTTCGTTCCATGAATAGTGGTCATGGGCAATATGATCTTCACTGGGACCAATGGTCAAAGCTCCATTGGCCTGAGAGAACATCTCACCTCGAAATTGCAGGGTTTCGGAGTATTGCCTGTCTTGTTCGATGCGGATAGTAATTTTTCGATCAAGGTTTGAATTTGGTATTTGCAAGTTTTGATAAAACTCCCTAGCCAAAGTTAAGTGATAGTAAACATTGGCTGCTTTAAAGACAAGCTCAGGATCTTGCTCAAGACAAATAGCTTGCTTGTCAGTTTGTCTGACGATCTTGAAATACTTTCCTTCAAAGCATTTTTCATCGGTTAAGTCTTTCAGAGTCTTTTTTTCTTGGATGAGTCTATTCTTAGAGCGAATATGAACTAAGTGTTCTCGTTCAAAGACTTCTTGTCCCCAAGTCAGACTCGAGCTGAAAATAAGTAATATAAGCTTAAAGTAAGTGAGCTTCATCTGCGTTATTCCTTCTCAATGATTCTACGTTCTTAATGGAGTCATAAATAATAAATGCAAGACTAGCATAGACTGAGGTCAATGGGGTTAAAACTAAAAGTGTCCTTGTTGCGCTGATGGCAATTCGCCCTGCTTTTTTCCAGCCAGGCTCCCAGCCTTCTTGCAAAACGTCCATTTGCAATAAGCTGAGCAGAATCTCTTGGTCGAGAATTCCTGTCATATAAGCGGCCATGACCACATCCCCTAGGGAAACATTCTTTCCTTTGAGGTATCCTCTTGTTTGTTCTACTTTGAGATTATATTCCAGATAGCTGATAGAAAACTTATAGATATCATGGTGAGACAGTGGAACATCCTTTCGGTACTGAGCAATCTCTCTTTCTATTGCGCGAACACCTTGTTGTAGCTCTCTGATTTCTTGATAGTAGCGCTGTCTTTGCTCTTTTTCTTTAGCTTTGGAAATTTGCCTAATGACAAGGCTCTCTTGGCTTTGTAATTGAGTCAGTTGTCTTTTTAAATCTTGAAAATAGGAATCTTGCTCCAATTGAGATATTTTCTTTGAAAGTACTTTGATTCGTTGATCAAATTCTCTTATTTCGTCATCGCGAAAGGAAAAATGAATGCGATTGACCAGATCATTCAGTTCTTGGCGATAGATTCTTAGTTTATAATCCTCTTCATCGTCTTTTAAGAAAAGATGAACATAACCCACGGATGTACTCATCATATTGATAGTTTGATTTAAGAGTGAGCCCATATTGACCAGTTGTATGCGTGAGTAGTGAAGGGGCAGATACTCTTCTATGGAAATTTGACCAAGACCACGAATTCGGCGATTGTAATACCTATTGGCCAGCTGGGAAACTTCTTGAGAAAGAGGGGCCTTCCTGAGGTTTTGCACTTGTTTCTTGGTCAGTAAGTAGCCTGTTAAACTGTATCTTTGTAAGATGGGTCTTTGTCTTACGGTAATAAAGTTATTATTGTTAAAGTAGGAGCGATTAATCATTGCTCTCATCAGTCGGTAGGTGACTTGATCGATGACTTTGGCCTGAAAACTATAGCGGTTAAGTCTTCTAAAATAATAGCGAAAGCATTCTGTTTGATCGTGGGTATTTCTTAACTCTTGACACAACTCTAGTAATTGGCTGACTTCCCTAAAGAGAGTATTGATAAAAAATTGATCCAATTGTGAAGCTGGAATATCCATTCCGAAGCTAAAGGGTGTGAGTTCTTCAATTTTCTTTTCCAGGTGCTTGCTGTAGTCTTGGTAGTCATTTTCACTGAGCGTTCGACTCCAAGTATTTGAACTTAAAAAGAAATACGCTAGTAATAGCGTGATAAAAAAAGTGGGGCGTCTTAACATAGCGCCCCACTCTAACACATTAAGGTCTAAAGACTCTTAAGCTTGTAAAAATTACTTAGTTACAAGATCGAGAACCATCAATGATAAAGTAGGTCCCAACCCCAGCAGCAGCTCCAGCAATAATACCTAGAGTTTTGGCATTTTCCTTATCCATCGGAACGTTGGCAATAGCTTGCTCCATTCTTGCCTCAAGGTGCCTAACATCTCTTTCAAAATCAATTTGTAGCTCAGTTAATCTATTGTTCACAAAAACAGGATCGAGATAACGATTCTTCTCAATATCAAGCAGGCGAATTTGTTCGATGAGATCATCAATTTGTCCGCGTGTTCTTGCAATTTGATCATTGATTTCCTTGATTTTGGCATTGGCTTCTTGCGCTTTGGCTGCATCAATTTCTTCTCCTGGTTGACCGATAGCACCATTAAGGACACCATTCCAGTAAGCCAATTCTATTTGCATCTCATCGATACTATTATTGTATGATGTGATGTTTCTGTTAATCTGTCCTTTTTCAAATTCAATTTGATCTGGGCGATTGATGACATAACTGACATCACGATCATAAGATCTTTCACGATCGCGTATTCTTCTTTGATAACGTCTTTCTTTTTTATGCTCACCTTCTGTCTTAACAAGTGCAATCACACCCACGACAACAGCTGCTATTGCCAGAACAATTCCAACTGTAAGACCAGCGCATCCACTCCATTGTTGTCCTTGAGCTCCTAGGTCATTCATCATTTGAGCAGTCAGCATACCCAATTCTTCTGCGCTTAACTCGGTGCCAGCCTGGCCAAATTCTCTTTCTGCCACTTCAATTAACTCTTCGAAGTTTTGGTATACAGGGCTGTGAAGACCCATTCTGAAACCCATATAGTTTTTTAAGTCATTGGCCGAGATATCACCGTTTGCACTGAGTTGCTCGATCATCACTTCCAGTGCTTGATGACTTTCTCCTGTTGAGTCAAAAACCTGATTGTAACTGCGAATCGCTTTTTCAATGGTCTGCATTTGGTTGCGATTTTCTTGTTTGGCCTGGGCTAGGGGGAAGGTCTGCAAAAGCAAACCAAGGACCAGTGCCAGAGGCATTTTTTTAAGCTGTTTCATGATTTCTCCTTATTTTAAGTATGTTGAAACTGCAATAAGGATTGTTTGCTATCAATATTGATTATTGATTGTCAAGAGTTATGAAGGAGTGGTCTAAAATGGCAGATTTAAGCATTTGGCAATACATGCGCGGCAAGCGAATAGCATCGACTCTTCCCTCTAAGGCAGCGAATCCACGGCGGAAAAAGCGATCACTGCGCGCAGAGTGATACATCATGAGAAATCCTGGCATAAAAGGCATATAATTTTGTGCGTTGCGTATGAGTTGATGGTAAATCCCATAGCGTTCAACTAAGAATTCATCTCCTTGGGGAATCATCAGACTGGGGTTTTTTCCCGTTATTTTTCCATCTTGCATGATGACTAGAGTTTGATTTTGCCTCTGGATACTTTCTTGGGTACTTGGGCAATGATAGCCAGCTTGTAATTGCACTGATAATTGCACTGTGAGTAAAACGAGTAAGAATTTGAATTTCATGGAATCTCCTATGGCAATGATTCTAGAATAGACAGCTCAAAAGGGCCAACATAGTATATCAGCCATTATCAAAAAGGGTTTGAATGGATTTAACAAACAGCATTATTATTTTTGTCCTAGGACTTTTAGTGGGGGGATTGATCAGCTACCTTCGCTGGGGGCAAAAAGATCAAGGCCAGCAGATTGAGTTTCTCAATAAGGAATTACAACGTTGGCAAGATCGCCATGGGGAGCTACAACAGCAAATTTTAGTTTTGACTGCTGATAATTCATCTCTTGAGCAAAAGATTGAGAATGCAGAAGAGAAGTTGAACAATTTAAAGGAAGTGAAGGAAAAACTAAGTTCGGAGTTTAAGATACTGGCCAATCAAATTTTAAATGAAAATATGGATCACTTTAAAAAAGAGTCCAGCTCAAATGTGGATCAAGTCATTCGTCCGTTTCGGGAAAAATTATCTGAGTTACAGGAGAAAATCTCACGCTATCGTGAAGATGAGATTAAACAAACCTCCAGTTTAAAAACTGAAATTCAAAATGTGATGAAGCTCAATCAACAATTAGCCGCTGAGGCGCAAAACCTCACCAAAGCGCTTAAGGGAGATCAAAAGTCACAGGGCAATTGGGGGGAAATGGTTTTGGCTAAGGTCTTGGAATCCTCAGGTCTAAGAGAGGGGCAAGAGTATGTCACTCAGGGTAGAGATTTAAAATTACAAGACTCTGAAGGGCAGAGCTTAAGGCCAGATGTGATTTTGAAATTGCCGCAAGAAAAGCATATTATCATTGATTCCAAAGTCAGTCTGATTGGCTATGATCGTTTCATTAATGCAGAAAATGACGGGCAAAGGACTTTGGCCCAAAAAGATTTCTTACAATCACTTCGCAATCATGTCAGTGAACTCTCTGGTAAGAAGTACCAAAGTTTAGATAAGCTCCATAGTTTAGATTATGTTTTAATGTTTATTCCCATCGAGGGCGCTTTTGCCACTGCCTTGCAATTAGGGCCAGAGCTTTTTTCTAAGGCCTGGGATAAGCGAGTGATTCTTGTCAGTCCCACTACTTTAATGGTGACCTTAAGAACGATTGAATCAATTTGGCGGCAAGAAAAGCAAAATAAAAATGCCCTGGAAATTGCCAGACAAGCGGGAGATCTCTACGATAAGTTTTGCGGCTTTACTGATGATCTAAACGCCATCAAAAAATCACTGGAAAGTGCTCATAAGAGCTATCAAGCGGCCATGAATAAGTTAAGTACTGGGCGAGGAGCAATCTTTACACGTTTTGAAAAACTCAAGGAGCTGGGAGCTAGTGCGAGTAAGAGTCTAACCTTGGATTCATAATTCTAAACCACAGTGGTGGGATAAGAGTTAATAGAATCATGCTGGGATAGCCACTGGGTAGGCTGGGAGCTGTTTCTTGGTGCTGGAGTAAAACATAGGGTAAATTGGCGCGAGCGTGATGATCAGAGTGGCGCTGCAAATTAAAAAGAATCAAGTTCGAAAAAATATGATTGGAGTTCCAGGAGTGAATCGGCTGAACCTTTTCATAATGACCACTGGCCTCTTTTTTTCTACTGAGCCCATAGTGTTCCACGTAATTGACTAGTTCCAGTAAAATAATGGCCACCATGGATTGCAAAAGAAAGAAAAGTGCCATTTTCCAGTGAATCCATATTAAAATCCCAATGAGACTCATTGAGGCTAAAGTTCCTATCAGTACAGCAGAAAATTGGATTTTAAGGGCGTGTTGGTAGCTACCAATAATTGTTCTGATTAAAAAAGAATAGATTGTTTCGTTTTTTCTGGCACTGGCCGGATCTTCAGCAGTGGCCACGTTGAGGTGATGTCCCTTGACGTGTTCAATGGCAAAGTGTTGATAGCAAACAGTGATTAAAAGTAAATCGGCAAGTCTGCGTTGCAGTTGATTTCGTTTGTGACAGAGTTCATGGGCCACAGTGATTCCCAGGCCTCCAGTGTATAGTCCTAAGTTAAGACTTAAGAACAGAAGTTCTGTCCATTGCAGTTGTGGGGCCATTTTAAGAGCTAAGTAGAGCAGTAGAAAATGAGTCAGACAATAGCAATAAAGGGCACTGGACCAGATGGCCGTTTTTTTCCACTTTTGCTGTTGTCTAAGGTTAGGACCTTTCGTTGTTTGTCCTAAAAGTAAGTCCATCAGCGGTATGAAAAGGAAAACAAAGATAACTGGTCCATAATTCCAAGGGGATGGGTATTGGATCGCCCCATAGGTGAGAGCGCTAAAAATGAGAAAAGCAAAGAAGAAAACTGGATTCATCTTAAGTTAAGGGATATAGAAAAGTGACATGCTTTGTCAAACTTCGGTTAATATTGCCCATGTGTAAAAAATACTGTATAGCTTAGCTCAATAAGTCGAAAAAGGAGACGAAATGAAATTACTAATAGCATTATTAGCTTCAAGTCTATTGTCCATGGTGCAAGCTCAAGAAGTAGTCAATGATCGGTTTCATTTTTCTCACTTGAGATCTTTTTACTCTTGTCACTTTGCTGAGAATCGAGCAGATCAAATCCTTCAGGCCCTAGGAGCTGAAAATATTGTCTCTCGTTGTCAGGGGGGATTAGAGATGAGACAGCGTTTTGTTTCAGTACTAGTGGATTTTGAAGTTCCCAACCATCGTGGTCCTTGGCGTAATGTCATTTTAAATGAGAGAACCTTTGATCGTTTTAGCTCAGAAAACTCATGTGAGTTTACCTATCGAATGATTCAGCAATTCATTGAAAATTTTGCAGTTCGCAACCTAACCAGCTTTAATGGCTGTTGGGACGGGCGAGGACGTTTCCAATTTGAATTTCAATTACGCCAAGAAGAGTAGCATTGAAGTTTCTTTATTTTACTTTTTTATTGCTAGCCTGTGCTAAGGTTCAAAAGCAAGAGATTGTTCATCAAAAACTTCCAATAACCACTGGTCCGTTTACTCATCAAGAGCTCATTGGTTATGCTCAGCGATTTAAGACACCTTTGTATGTTTATG
>SKGZ01000075.1 GCA_007117175.1 Bacteriovoracales bacterium
ATGTTCCCACTCAACACCCTTTTAACTCTCTTTACTGCTTACGTCTTTCCACCCAAGCTGTTGCCAAAAATCATGAATCTCAAAAATTACTCATTAACTTACTGTGGAAATCAGTCTGGCAAGAAAGACATGATATGGGAGATCCTGACACCATTGAAAAGATCCTAGAAAAGGCCAATCTTCCCGCTCAAGAATTAATGGATCAATCTTTTTTGCCAGAGGCCAAAAAAGAAATTAAGCAAAATATCCAAATGGCCATTGAAAATGGGGTTTTTGGAGTTCCCACCCTGATCTATCGCAAAGAACTTTTTTGGGGCAATGACTCCTTTGATGATTTTTTGAAGTTTTACCAAGGACAAGACTGCCTAGATAGGGAAAAATATCTTCAAATCAAGCATAATACAACTAAAGGTGCCTCACAAAATTTAGCTTAAATAAAAGGATCAATCACAATGCCGGCCAACCAAGAATTAATTGAACATCTCACCAAGCATTTATGCTCCGTAATTAGTGAAACCAACGGAATCACACTTAATGATACCCTTGAGCTAGCCTCTCTTTCTTTTCATTTAGATGAAAAGCCTCAAGTCAGAAAAACCATCAATGAGTTTAGAAAGCTACTGGCCGGATACGAACAAGATGAAGTCGATATTAACACACTTTTAAATCACCCCATTTCCGATGCCCTTCAAAATATTTTTAAAAGCTTTCCTATCCCCTTTCGCGAAGAACACATCCACCTGACGGGTTCTCTGACCGCTGACTTTATTTATCCACGCTTAAAAAAACTCATTGATGGACCACACGGCAACCTCTACCTAGAAAAGATTAAGGCCGTCTACGGAGATGACGCCAAGGTTGACTCAGTTGAAGATATTCACCAGCTCATCACACTAAAAGATGATGAGGCCTTTGATCGCTATCTAGAGATTTTACTCTTACCCAAAATGATTCTTAATTCTAGACAAGCTCACCAAGAAGCTGCCTATCACATGGCCAGTGAACTCTATCACAGCTATAACGTGGGAATGATTCGCCTTAAGTTCACCCTCTCCAGGGCCACTTCCAGTGACTTTGAAAGTGTTCCCGGAATTGAGCACGTCAGTGAAGAAGATGTGGTCTTAGGTCTTTTTGAAGGCTTTATGGAATTCAAAAAACGAGTGCCCAGCTTTGACTTTGTCCTCTCCCCATCATTTAGAAAAGAGGCTTCCTTTTTTGACAATAAACGCTTTAAAAAGAAAAAAGATCACTTTATCCACCAGGTCAATAGTATTTTAACTCTACTCGATCAACACCCACAACTCATTCCTTATTTGCGCGATGTGGACACCGTTGGTAACGAAAGAGACCTCTACCGCAAGAGTCACTTCCAAGATATGCGCCACGGCTTTCGCAAACTTCACTACAAGGGCTTTTCCATTCGCTCTCACCACGGAGAAACCTGGCACACCCTAAGAAAGGGAGTGCAGGCCGTAGACAACGCTCTTAATATTTGGCATATCGACACATTGGAACACGGACTCAGCTTAGGAATCAACCCTAATTTCTACTATCACTCCCTTTACCAAAGGGTGATTAACGACAACGCCCAATCCATGGCCGTCAAACCCAACACTAGTGACTATAAAGAACTACTGGACATGGACTGGAGTGATCAACAGCACATCCTCAGTAAATTACTAGAGGGAACTCCCTTGAGTAGCGACGAGCAAATTCACTTTGTAAAAATTAAATTTCACACTGCCAGAGAAGTCGAACACTACCAGCACGATGTTCTGAATCGTATGATCCATAAAAATGTGTCCCTCATCGCTCTGCCCTCATCTAATAATAGACTCACTGAATGCTTTCCCGACTATAAAGACCATCCCTTTTCTTGGTGGGAGAAAAAGGGAGTGCAACTGGGAGTGGGCACAGATAATTACATTACCTTGAACACCAATTACCTCAAAGAACTGCTGATTGTTCTCTACACCGATAGCAATAATCTTAAAATCACCAAATTATTAATGGTGGCTACCGGTGAATCCAGACGTCCCTATATTAGTCAAATGCTGTGGCGCTTACGTGAGAAATTTGCCCTGATGAATGATTAAACCAAAGACCAGTAGCATTACATTTTCAAAATCTTATCAAAGAAGCTATTGACTCAATGAAACCTGATATGCTAATGTCCCCTCACTTAATCTAAAGGAGGAGGACTATGAGTCTTAGTCATATTGCACTTATTTTAGTAAGCTTTTTAAGCTTAAATTCATTCAGTAACGATTTTTGTGTTTTTAGTTTATCCATACACGGCAAGATCCACACCTATTACCAATCAGTTAACTGCAAAGAGGTTAAATTCAATATCCAAGGGAGTCGGAGAGGCTTTGCCAATAGCAAAACCAGTCTGAATGTCTTAAAAGAAAGTCTTGAAAGACAAGGGTACAAAATTGGATACATTTTTAGAGGTCTTACTAACTCCGTCTCAACTGTTGTGGCCATCCCTGAAGATAAGAATGAAGAGGATTATCGAGTTTGTAAAAACTCATTTCAAATGCCAGCCCATCCTGCACCACGCCCTTTTGCCATTGAGTGCAGTGACTCTGAATTCATTATGGTCAAACGAAATCATTATGACACAAATTATCCCAATCAAGGAGTCGTCATTAGTGACCTCTTCGATTTAATTAAAGAAACGACAAATCCTGATTTGCTATTAAAAACAATCGTCGATCATTTTTCCGTTATATCAGTTGAAAAAAAGAATCAGTAATTAATAGTTTTTTGGGCGTACTTGAATTTCGTCAGGTACGCCGTTCTTTTTTAAGCTTAAATCCAGAGAACTCAGTCTCAGAGCTGTTTTTGCCCTTTAAAAAAATAATTGGCCTATACGCTAATAAATCTCTCTACTCTTCCATTTATTCAAATCTCTGTATTGAAAATCAATAAGCTATGGCCAAAAAGGAAATTGATAAAAGTACACCAAAGAAGTATACTTAAATAGAGATCGTATGGAGACAATCGTTTACCTGAGCAAGCAGGCTCAAAAAGACATACTGGCCAAGTAGTTTACACTGTCGAGAAGGAAACCCTGCAAATTATTATTGAAGTTTTGGAGGTCAATCACCATGAATACAAAAAATAGAATCAAAGTTAAAAAAGCAATTCGTAATATCACTGGTCATATCAGCTTTGGAGATATGCTACGTTCTTACAGAGAGGCTCAAGAGCTTACTCAAGTAGAAATGGCCGAAATATTATCAACTTCCAAGCAAGATCTTTGTAATATTGAAAAAGGACGCAAACTTGTCAGCGTGGAAAGGGCTGTCAACTTTGCCATTGCTCTTAAAATGCCTGCTAAAACTTTTGCCAAGTATGCTCTTCAAGATCAACTTATTAAGGCCGGGATTAATGGAGAGGTTGAAATTACTAATGTCGCCTAAGAATGAACGTGGCCATGCTCTATTTCGGTGGAGCTGGCTTCACGAATATTGGCAATAGTCACATTAAAGTTCAGATTCTGACCGGCCAACGGGTGATTGCCATCAATAGTGACATTCTCCCCATTGACTTCACTCACACGCACAACCAAAGGACCACCTTCGGTGTCTACCTTAAATTGCATACCTTCACTCACCTGATCCACTCCGCTAAACTGATCTTTATTCAAAGTTTGCACTAAAGCAGGATTATATTCACCATAGGCATCTTTAGGGGCTACCGAAACTTCAAATTGATCACCCACATTTTTTCCCTCAAGAGCTGATTCCAGACCAGGGATAATATTACCAAAGCCGTGAAGATATTCTAAAGGGCCGTGCTTAGTTGAAGAGTCAAGATTTTCGCCTTTGTCATTATTGAGAACATAATCAAAGGAAACAACCATATTTTTTGCTACTTTCATTTTAAACTCCTATTTCATTTTAATTTAAGTTTAGCTTGAGTGTTTTAATGTTTTCTGTCAAATCAATTTATTTAGTAGACAATTTCATTTCCTGTAAGCAAGAATTATAGAGATCAGGCCAATCAAGCTTGCCATTGAGTAATGATTGGGCCTGTGTTGCAAGTTGCTTTTGCAGTGCTTGATTTTGTCGAAATTGTTGCAAAAACTGCTCTTCTAAAGCAATCTTCAACCAGTTTTGTACAAATTCAAATTGACTAGCAGCGCTCCATTCATAATTGGCAAAGTATTGCTCAAGGGTGTTTAGCACTTCAACTAGCCCTGTTTTTTCCAAGCTACTAGCAGCCAGCACTGGTACTGAATTCACATTGAGTACCTTTAAAGACTCTTGGTAGTGATGACAAGTGGTTTGAGTTTGCACTTTTTTATCAGCATCGGCTTTGTGAACAATCAGTAAATGAATATTTTCCAAAATACCTTTTTTAATTCCCTGTAGATCATCTCCTGCTCCTGGTGAAATCAGCATGGCCAGATAATCCACCACTTGGGCCACTTCTACTTCTGATTGTCCTACTCCCACAGTTTCCACAAAAATATAATCAAAGGCAAAGTAGCGACAAAGTAAAATCATCTCGCGAGTCTTACTGCTAATGCCGCCTAGTTTAGCTCCAGCAGGACTGGGGCGAATAAAGCAATGAGGATGAGCGGCTAATTGGGTCATTCTGGTTTTATCACCTAAGATACTGCCACCGCTCATTTGAGAACTGGGATCAATACTTAAAATGGCCACTTTAAGACCTTTTTCCAAAAGTTGAGGGACAAAGGCTTCTAGGAAACTACTTTTACCCACTCCCGGAGGGCCAGAGATGCCGATGACTTTACTGTGATGAAAAAGTTGAGCATCGCAAAGAATTTTTTTCATCAGGTCCCATGAAAACAGACGATGATCACTTCTTTGGCTCTCCACCATGGTCATGGTCTTGGCCAAAACTCTCCAATCCTGTGCTTTAAGAGCTTTTAAGGTGGTCTCAATTTTCACTTTGCTCACTGATTTTATCTAAAAGTTTTAAGGCTGCTTGAGCAATGACAGTGCCAGGGCCGTAAATATCGGCAACTCCCATTTGATAAAGTTCATCATAATCCTGAGGAGGAATCACTCCACCCAGCACTAAAAGAATATTTTCACAGCCTTGTTTTTTTAATTCATTTTTTAATTGAGGAACTAATGTTAAGTGACCCGCCGCTAACGAGCTGACACCTATAATATGAACATCATTTTCAATGGCCTGTTTAGCAACTTCTTGAGGAGTTGAAAACAGTGCTCCCACATCCACATCAAAACCCAAATCAGCAAAGGCACTGGCAATCACCTTCTGGCCTCGATCGTGACCATCTTGGCCAATTTTTGCAATCAAAATGCGAGGTCGACGTCCTTGTGAATCAATGAAGTGATTCACCTTTCTTTGCACTTGCTCAATTTGATTTTTTTCATCTTTACTTTGATGCTGTGAATTCATAAATTCCTTTAGATAAACTCCACTGATCGTTTGAATGGGGGCCAGATAGCGTCCATAAACTTTTTCAATGGCCTGGGTGATTTCCCCCACTGTGGCATTCACTCTGGCTGCTTGTACACTTAACTCCAGTAGATTCCCAACATTGCTTTCAGCACATTGAGTTAAGGCCTTTAAGGCATCTTGCACTGCTTGATGATCTCTTTTTTTCCGAAGTTTGCTTAATTGTTCAATTTGTTGTTTTAACACTGCAGAATTATCAATTTTCAAAACATTCAGCTGCTCTTGAGCATGATTAAGATAGGAGTTCACTCCTACGATTTTACGGGTACCTGAATCAATATTGGCCTGAGTTTCAGCAGCACATGCTTCGATTCTCATTTTGGGAATTCCTTGCTCTATGGCCTTACTCATTCCACCAAGTTTTTCAATTTCAGCCAAATGCTCTTTTGCCTTCATTTTGATTTGCTGGGCCAGTTTTTCCACTAGGTGGCTGCCTCCTAGTGGATCAATATGCTGGCACGCATCCGTTTCATGCTGTAAGTACAATTGAGTATTGCGAGCAATACGAGCAGAGAAGGCAGAGGGTAAGGCCAGTGCTTCATCAAGGGAGTTCGTGTGCAAAGATTGGGTGTGTCCATGGACTGCAGCCAATGCCTCAATCCAAGTTCTGCTCACATTGAGATAAACATCTTGCGCGGTTAAACTCCAACCAGAGGTTTGGCAATGTGTTCTTAAAAGAGAGGACTTAGGATTTTGGGGTTTAAACTCTTGTAATAATTCCCACCACAATTCTCGAGCACAGCGCAGTTTGGCTACTTCTTCAAAGTAATTAAGACCAATTCCCCAAAAGAATGAGAGTCTGGGGCAAAAGCGATCCACATCAATATGACGACTGACACCAGTGCGAATATACTCCAAACCATCGGCTAGAGTATAAGCTAATTCCAAATCGGCACTAGCACCTGCTTCATGCATATGATAACCAGAGATACTAATGCTATTGAACAAAGGCATCTTTTCAGAGGTATAGGCAAAGATGTCTCCAATAATTTTCAAAGAGGGTGCTGGAGGGTAAATATAGGTATTGCGCACCATAAATTCTTTAAGAATATCGTTTTGAATTGTGCCTTTTAATTGCTGAGGTTTTACTCCCTGCTTTTCAGCGGCCACAATAAACATGGCCAAAACAGGAAGAACGGCACCATTCATGGTCATTGAAACACTCATTTGATCCAGAGGGATTTGATCAAAAAGCGCTTGCATATCTTCTACTGAATCAATGGCCACACCGGCCATGCCCACATCACCTGTGACTCGAGGGTGATCAGAATCATACCCGCGATGAGTGGCAAGATCGAAGGCCACAGAGAGTCCTGCCTGCCCTTGACGGATATTTTTTCGATAAAAGGCATTACTTTCCTTAGCAGTAGAAAAACCAGCATACTGACGAATGGTCCAAGGCTTATCAACATACATGGTGGGGTATGGGCCTCGAGTATAGGGAGCTTGACCACTGGCACTGAGCTGGTATTGATTGTCTACATAACCGCCGCTCGGTTGGAAGGGTTGATCAAAAATCATTGGCAAACCTCAGGGTTGAGCACAAAATTTTGTTTCAAGTAATCAAGAGAGGCTTTTTGATTAAAGCTCTCATCAAGAAAAAGATAATTGGTCTGTGGGTAGTCATGGCTGGCATTTAATTTTTGACAATCTTCACTGGAGCCAACTAGTAAGAGCACATGATCTTTGGGCAGCTTCTCATGACTGTACTGGCAAATATTGGCAGCAAAAAGAGAAAAGAAATTATAAAGACTATTTAATCTTTGGAAATTTTGAGATTGAGGATTAATGATAGAGTAATAGATAGGCTTAAGCTTGATCTTACCTCGCAAACACTGCAGTCTAAAGTTTTCAAAACTAGCACTATTCACCCAACTAGGAACTTGTTGGAAAGTCTGAACTTCTGCTTCCAAATCATTATAATAAGAATTGACTCCACAAAGAATCCTTTCTCGATTATTAATTTTTTCGCGGCAGCTAGCCTGAAAACTAAGTCGTCTGTTTGGCATTTCAGTTTGTAAAAAATCATCAATATGATTCTGATGAGCTTGAACCTGTTTGAAAATTTCTTCAGCATAACCAAGTGTAAGAATCTCAAAAGAGTAGGCTCCGGCCACAGGATCAATGCTCTGTTGCAAATGGGCCTCGTGTTCAAAAACACGAAAATTCATATGAGCAATGCGCAAAGAATGCAAGGATTTTTCAGAGTGTAAAAAGTCGTGAGGTAAAACCTCCACAAAATCAGCCCCTGCTAAAAAGCTAGAGTAAAGAGCAGAGCAAGTTCTTAATAGATTCACATGGCTATCAAAGTAAGTTTGATGCCAAGGAGCCTGTTTAAGGTAGAAAAGATCGCGAATAGAATCATCTGCTCGTAGCTGAAATAACACTTCTTTTAACGCCCTTAACATGGCCACTTGACTGACTAGCTCTGCTTGTAAAGGTAGTGCTATCACAAAAGGATCTTTCTGTCCTTGCTGCATTTTTTTTAAAACATTTAAAACAGTATAAACCCCTTGATCGATGAGTGAGCATTGCTTATCAGGGGCAATAAGCTCATCTAGATAATGATAATGTTTTTTCTGATAAACAATTTTTTGATTTTTAAGCACTAATTGATCATCAGAAGCTAGCTCAGAGTATTTTTCATTGACCATCAAACAATCGAGTGACCAATCCATTTTTTGCCAATAAGCATAGTCCTCATCATCGAGAATACTCATCAATAATTGAATTTTTTTAGGCCAATTTTTTTGAAGCGAAAGAAAGACAGGAAGCTTATCAATTTTTTCCAGGGGCCGAAACTTAATCTCGCAGCAATTGTATTGATTCTTCAAATCAGGCATAAGCAAACACCTTTATGATTATTTCAAAGCAGCAATATAACAAACCCAAGACAAGCAGTTCTCCTCAGACTCGGTAGGCAAAAACTCTCCATTACCTCCATCTGAGTCGTCATCATCACCTTCCCAATAAACAATAGTTTTCTTAAAGCCTACTTCTTCAAGAATTTCTCTTAACTCAGGAATAAACCAAAAACGCCAATCATAACTAAAAACACGCTCCACCTTCTTACCCTTCTTGGGTTTAAAGTGAATATAGAATTGACAGTGATTAGTAATGGCATCAAAATAATCACAATCCCAATAATAGGTAAAATCATCGTACTCAGTACTTTCTTCCATCACAGTTTGGCTTGCAGGTCCTCCAAAAAT
>SKGZ01000217.1 GCA_007117175.1 Bacteriovoracales bacterium
ATTTTAATGTTGTTAATAATTCAGCATATATCAAAGCATTAGAGTATCATGACAACACCCTTTACTTCGGAGGGAAATTCAGTCAGGTGAACGGGCAGTTGAGAGATTCTGTTGCAGGAGTGAATTTAAACTCTGGGCAAGTGGCAAATTTAAATTTAAGGTTCCATGGATTAGCAGATAAAGAGATTCTTGCATTGGCAGTTGATCAATCTCGAGGCGTCTTGCATATTGGAGGAAAGTTTCACGGAGTGACCAACTACGTGCAAAATGCAGCTAATGTGCATCAAGCTTTGGCTAGTGTGAGTTTACGAAATAACTCATTGATCCAATCTTCTTTATATCCAAAGTTTGATACTGATCAACCTGGTAATCATACTTCAGGTGCCATTCATACCTTACATTATAGAAATAATCATTTATACGTGGGGGGAGTTTTTAACAAGGTTGCCGATGGTCTTTACTTGAGAAATTTTACAAGTGTTTCAACTGTTACTTGGGTAGCCGATGCTGATTTTGATTTAGAGATTACTTCAAGCTTACATATCCCTATCCCTTCCCACTTGGATAGAAGTCGTATTAGCTCAGTTGTGACTAATCGTAGTGGCTCAGGTCTTTACTTTGCAGGAGCATTCGAGGGAGCTTGTCGCTCACAGCATACGAATATTGGGCTGGCAAAAACCTATGATAAAACTTGTGCATATCAAGCAGTTCAAGTTCCTTATCTTGAGCCTGAGGGGGTCATATCAGGAGCACTTTTAAAATTAGAAAGTGATAATCTCATTATTGGTGTTTTAAGAGACAGTTCAGGGGCGTTATTATTAAAAACAGATGATCAGCTCATGACAGTCGATGCCATAGAATAAGTAGACACTCTCATGAACTCATTGCTAAAATGAGTTCATGCTTTACTATCGCCCGCAAGCACATTTAAATTTGATGGATTATGGAATTTTAGTGCCATTAAAGGATGAAAGGGCAAGTTTATCTTTAAAAAAATTAGCCTGTGAGCACAATTTTCAAAAAGCCTTGCGAATTGGTTTCTTGAAACCTGATGATCTTAAACAAGTTTTTGAAGCAAGTTTCATCGATCGATTGTGGGGAAAAGAGTTAGAGCAAGAAATAATTAAAACATTTGAATTAATTAATGCCAATGGTGAATTTCATCGTTATGATCCACTGCTTAAAAAGAAAGATTTTTCTCAGTTAAGAGATTCGATTCTTTTGCAGTGTGAGGGGACATTAGAAAGCTGTCAACTGGCCTTAAAGAACCAGTCGTTTGTTTATCATTTTGGTGGAGGATTGCATCATGGTCATTATGATCATGGCAGTGGTTTTTGTCTTTTAAATGATTTAGTGCTGGCGGTGGTTCTTTTGAAAAAGCAGGGCTTGTTAAAGAGCGCATGGGTTTTAGACATTGATGCCCATAAGGGAGATGGTACTGCTGCCATGTTGCGAGATAAAAAGTGGGTGAAGACTCTTTCTATCCACATGAAAGAAGGCTGGCCGCTAGATAGTGATCGTTTGGATGAATTTGGGAAATTAAAACCTTGTTTTGTGCCTAGTGATTTGGATATAGAGATTCAAAAAGGAGAGGAGATTCACTATCTGCCTCGACTGCAAGAGGGGCTAGAGAAAATGCAGCAGCAATACGGTTTGCCAGATCTTTGTCTTATTGTAGGAGGGGAAGATCCATGGCAAGGAGATGGTCTTCCCGGCTCTGCCTTATTACAATTAACTTCTGAGCAAATGTTGCAAAGGGATTTGATGGTTTATGATTTTTTTAAGAAAAATGCGGTGCCTCAAGTGTGGACATTGGGCGGAGGTTATGGCGAGTTAAGTTGGACTATGTATTATCAATTTCTAGCAGAGCTGAGAGATAGCCAAAGAGAGAAAATTTAAAAACCTTGATGCAGCTTCTGTTCAAAAAAAGAGATGATCTCTTTCTTTATTTTATGTGGACTTTGATTTTGGTATTGCTTGAGAAAGTCAGCAATGTCGATGACTTCAAGTCTAGCCTTAATTGTTTTAAAAATTTTGGGAAAAAAATCTCCAGGAGCTTGAATATGATGCAATCCTCCACTTGTTAGGATTAACATTTGACCTTTTTCTATTTTTTGAATGACCTCGACGACACCACCTCGAATATTCATAGGGCGGCCGTCTTTGTCTAGGCCTGTTTTTCTTTTCATTCTGCCCTCAGGCAGAATGACCACTAAAGATTCATGAGTGATTTGATTTAAAAAATTCTTCCAAGTTTCATCTCTTTTTCTAGAGATTGGAATAATATTTGGCCCTAAAAAACGGTAAAGAGTACCGACGAAGGGTCTTTTCAGAGTGATGTCGGCTCCGGGACCTAAAAGATGCTTGGAAGCTCGAAAGATCTGGTTCATTGGAAAAATGCTGGTGAAAATTGGCTCAAAAAGACTGGTGTGATTGAGAAAAACAATAAGTTTCACTTGATTCCAGTTTTTGGGTTTGGGTGACTCCCATAGTAGCTCAAAACGATAGAAAATTTTAGCTAAAAATTTTATGATTAATAAAACAAAGAAAATCAGTGGTCTGGAAAGTCTCATGATTCGAGAGATTTGAGAATTTTTTGACATGATTGCAGGAAAACATCTTTAAATTTTTCTTCCACTTGGAATCTTTTACGATCTTCTTTGTATCTCTCTTGCAGACTGAGCTGACGTCTTTCTTCTAAAATTTTCAGACCTTGTAAATTGGATTCATACTCCTTGATAATTAACTTCTCTCGCTCTAATTCTGGCGCCAGAGGGTAAAAATCCAAGAGTCTACCGATACGCAGAGCTGCCTCAGAGGGATCGCATTGATCTTGCAGAGAGGCGCGGGTCAGAGTGAGCAAACTTTCTTTAATATAGTCTTTAGACTTTTGTTGCTCTTGCTCCATTTCAGCTCGAGTCCTTCTCATTTTGATCCAGTAAAAAAAGATCAAGACAATGAGTGTGAGATCGATGACAATAAAAGCTGGTAAAAACCAAGAGGGTAGCTGCTCAAAACTCATAAGATTGATTGTTCATGATTCCTTCAGAATTGAAAAGAGCTATCTCTTGTGCTAAGCTGAGACATCAATAAAAAATACTAATTATAACGAGATATTAAGGATTTTATGGCCAAAGATGATTTAATCGAAGCAGAAGGTGTGATCACTGAAATTAACGCACATGGTAATTATCGAGTCAAGCTTGATAATGGCCATGAGTTAAGTGCTAAGCTTTCAGGGAAAATGAGAAAGTTTTTTATTAAAGTGGTAAGAGGAGATCGGGTGACCGTTGGAATTTCCCCTTATGATAAGACCCATGGGTTGATTATGTTTCGCCATAAAGTGGCCGGAGCCCCTCCACCTAATCGCCCCCCTCGTAAAAAATAAATCATGAAATACATCCTTGCTTACCTTTTAAGCTCTTTTATGATTGAGACTGTTTTAGCAACTGAAACAGAAGCATTTTGTAAAGAATGGTTAGTGAAGTTTCCTGGTCAGTACGATGAAAAACTCATTAAAGATGTTTGTGCACAAGCAAAAGTGCTAGAAGGATGTCATAGTCAGCTGAAGCGTTATCCACTTTTTCACTATGATCGTAGCGGACAGAAAACAGGCAAAAAAATTTTGGTTTTCGCTTTAGTTCACGGAGATGAAATACCTGCCGGCTCTTTAGCAAGGCAGTGGATAGAGAGGCTTTCTCGTTTAGAAAATCCCCGTAATAATTGGCGTGTGGTACCCATTGTTAATCCTGAAGGAGTTGAAGCAATCTCAAGAACCAATGGCAGAGGAGTTGATTTAAATCGAAATATGCCGACAGTTGATTGGAATGAGCAAGCTCATCGTTTTTGGAAAGAAAATGGCAAGAAAAGTTCTCGGCGCTACCCAGGTGAAACAGCGGGATCAGAGCAAGAGACCATTTGTAAAATTTTACATTTGCAAGACTATAAACCAGACTTTGTGATTTCTATTCATACTCCTTATGGTCTCTTAGACTTTGATGGCCCCAAAATGGGTGCCAATCATTTTAAAAATCTTCCTTGGAAGAGACTTGGTCATTACCCTGGGAGTTTGGGGCGTTATGTGTGGCACGAGAGAAAAATTCCCACTCTCACTATAGAGTTGAAGGGTAATACCTTTAATTTAGAAGATGTGTATATGGACGATCTGCAAGATGTTGCCGGATCAATGGCAACTAAAATTTAGGGGGCAGTCAATGGATCAGTACCAAAAAGTACGTTTAGACAAATTGAAAGACTGGGGGCAACGCCAAGTTCCTTATATCGGCCGATTTGAGAAGAGTCATTCTTGTTTACAGATTCAAGATTTAGCAGATGACCAACAAGACATTAAGGTCGCTGGTCGAATTATGACCATGAGATTGATGGGAAAAATTTGTTTTGCCAGCTTACAAGATGCTTCTGGTCGCTTACAAATTTGTTTGCAACAAGATGTTCTGGGAAAGGACGAATTTAAGTTCCTTACTAAGAAGTTAGATATGGGAGACCATATCGGAGTTGAAGGAGCAACTTTTACCACTCAAAAGGGCGAGAAAACCCTAAAGGTGCAAAAATGCCAATTGCTTTCGAAGGGAATACGCCCTCTGCCTGAAAAATTTAAGGGCCTAGCAGATCCTGAGTTAAAATCAAGACTACGCTTTCTAGACTTAATGATGAATTCAGAAACACGCAAGCGTTTTGAAGTTCGCCATCAAGTGATTAAGTTCCTAAGAAATTTTTTAGATCAGAATCAATTTCAAGAAGTGGAAACCCCCTTACTACAAGCAAAATCCAGTGGGGCTAGTGCTAGACCCTTTAAAACCCATCACAATGCTCTAGATATTCCTTTATATTTGCGAATAGCCCCTGAGACCTATCTTAAAAGATTGATTGCTGGTGGCTATGAGAGAGTTTATGAATTAGGTAAATGCTTTCGCAATGAAGGAATTGATGCTTCTCACTTGCAGGAATTTACTATGCTGGAGTGGTATGCAGCTTATTGGGATTATCAAGACAATATGAAATTTGTTCAGAAAATGATTCAACAAATGCTAACACAGGTCTTGCAAACTCAGAAGATCACTTATGAAGATCAGCTTTTAGACTTCTCAGGTGATTGGCCGGTGATGACTTATCGCGATTTAGTTTTAAAGTACACTCAAATTGATTTACAGCCTATTGAAACACTCGAGCAGTTAAAGAGTGAAATTCAAAAAGCGGGTTTGGATTTACCCCTTGATAAATATTTAGGCCTTGGTGCACTCATTGATGGTCTTTATAAAAAATACTGTCGACCTCATTTAATCCAACCTATTTTTATCACTCGTCACCATGTGGATCTTGTGCCATTGGCAAGAAGAAGTGATGAAAATCCTCAGGAATTAGATATGTTTCAGTTAGTGGTGAATGGTTGGGAAGTTGTCAAAGCCTACTCAGAGCTAGTCGATCCTATTGAGCAAAAAAATCGGCTATTAGAGCAGTTGAGATTAGCTGAAGCAGGTGATGATGAGGCCATGATGATGGAAGAAGATTTTTTGCTGGCCATGGAGTATGGGATGCCACCTATTTCCGGTCTTGGTTTTGGTGTTGAGAGATTTTTGGCATTGATGACTAATTCTCACAATATTCGTGACCTTATTTTCTTTCCTTCTCTACGACCGCTTGCGGCCGATGACCAACAAGCTTTAGACTCCTGAGCAATTCACTCTAAATCTCAGTTCTTTTTTTCTCCTGACCGATAAATAAAGGCGAGGAGAGATTTTATGCTCCATCAATTGGGGATTTTTATTATTTTAGTTTTACTCACAGCTTGTGGGTTAGAAACAAAAGTAGGAAGCTTGCAAGAGGCGGTACAAGCTGGAGTGGACACCAGTAGTTGTTACCATCCGGATAGCAATGGCTTTAATCCCCAAAATGCTTTAGTGTGTACCGATCAACTAGGGGCATGCTATTTACCAGTTTGTAAAGACTCACGCTTTACTGAAAGTGAATTAGAAAAAAGTTATCAACGTTATATCAACCAGTACGGAGGACGTCTTTTAAGTCGCCCTCAATTCTGTCAAACCTTAAAACAAGAAGGTCTGTGTTCACATCCCGATGCTCGCAATTATCAGCAAACAGGAGCTTGTGAGTTTCAGGCTTGTGCCAATAGTGATTATTATGAGTATCAAAAATATCTAGATTATCAATACTATGTGGAAAAATTTGGTGGAAAAGTGATTAAGGATCAAAGCTTATGCGAGAACGAAGTCTTGATTAAGTGTTGTACTGATCAGAGAGCAAGTAATTTTTCTTCACTGGCCAATCGTTCTGCAGAATGTGATTTTTCAGCATGTCTACAAGAGCACAGAAGAGGACATGATCCGCAATTAATCAACGACTTTGAGTCTTATATTCATCGTTTTGGTGGAACGATCATAGAAGATAGAAGTCTTTGTGGGGAAGCTAAAGTCAGAGGCTGTCCATTGGTGGGAAGTGATAACTTTGCAGAAGCGGCTGAAATACTCTTGCCCTGTCAATTCACTCGTTGTAATGATGAAACTAGATTTGGCTATGATGCAGAAGCTATTGCACTGATTGAGCAGCGCTTAGCTCTTTATCCTGAGGGTGGAGAAATTGTGAATGATCCGAACCTTTGTGGAGAGTTAAGAGTGGAAGGTTGTCAACTGAGTTCAGCTGAAAATTACGATCCTCAAGCCAACTTACCTGGACACTGTCAGTTTAGGGCCTGTAGTGACGAGTCTCGAATCGGTTATAATTCCGATCGAATCAAAGAGATTAAGGAATTATTAGACAGTTATGCAGGAGGTGGAGAAATAATTAATGATCCAAATCTTTGTGGTTCTCTCGCCGTACCAGGTTGTCAAATTGCTCAAGCTAGTAATTTTAATGCGAGTGCCAATATCCCAACTCAATGTCAATTTCATATTTGTAATGATCCTGCCTATCAAAACTATGATAGTTCGCTGATACAACTGATTCAGCAAAAATGTAGTTCCTATGCTGGTGGTTGCGCTCCTATACAGAATAATCCAGCGGCCTGCGGAGATCGAATCATTGAAGGTTGTCAACTGCCAGGAGCGATTAATTATAACCCTCAGGCTAATCAAGCGGGAACATGTCATTTCCAAGAGTGTACCGACTCCACTCGAATTAATTTCGACCAGAGTTTAATTGATCTTATCCAAGGTCAGTGCTCAAGTTATAGTTCTGATTGTCAGATTGAGAATGATGAGAATAAATGTGGACCTGTAGCGGTGCAGGGTTGCCTTCTCAGTGATGCGAGCAATTATAATGATCAAGCTAATATTGCCACTACTTGTGAGTTTAGACTTTGTCTTAATCCAGACTACACAGGGTATGAAGAAGGTTTAAAGGAGAAAATTAAAGCCCAGCATGCTTCCTACGATGCAGGCATAGAGATCATCGCCGATCAAAGTTTATGTGGAGAGGCAATTGCGGAAGGTTGTATGAGTCCAGGTGCCATCAACTATAGTCAATCTCACAATAGAGAAGATGGAAGCTGCCAATTCGAGGGCTGTCTGGATGAAGCGAGTATAGGAACCTATGATGAGGCACTTTATTTAGAAATTGAAAGCTATCTGCAAAATCTAGAAAGTGAAAATATTGATTTTACAGGGTCGGTGGATGAAAGCAAGGGCTGTTCTTATGATGGTTGTACCGAGCCTTTAGCGCAAAACTTTAATGCATTAGCTCAAGAAGAAGATGGAAGTTGTGAATGGCGAGGTTGTTTAAGTGATCGCTATCAAGAATATGATTCTGATTTGGCAGCAGCCTACCAAGCCTATTTGGGCCTGTATCCTCAAGCTTCTTTAGAGTCGACTTGCATGGAAAGAGCAACAGAAACAGCACTAAGATCCATCGCTGAGGATCGTCATGATGTGGATCTCAGAGTGTCATTAGTTCTCGATAACTCAATGAGTTTAGAGGTGATTATGCCAAAAATTCAAGAGTCTCTTAAAGAGACTTTGAAGAAAATGAGAACTGAAAATGGTAAACTTAAAGTTGACTTTCATCTTCTTTCTCATGTGAATAACGGAGCCGAATTGTATTTTTATCAAGGACAAAAGGTGAGTGAGCAGGACGAGTATGATCAAATTCGCTATGATCTACCTGAACCAATATATTCTTTTCAAGCTGATAAACAAAGCAGTGAGTCTGAAATTCAATCTCATGTTTACGCGGCCATTAATTTAGTAGAATTAGACCCACAGTTTATTTATGAACTAGGAATTTGCTATTACCACAACCTTGTTAAAAAATATGTAAATCAAGATGATGAAAAGCAAATTTTCATGCTCTTTACTAATGAGGATGATCGAACAGGTGCTCACCCTTCAAGTAATAATGCTCGCTGTACTTACGGACGTGATAAAAGAGAAAATATGACTACTCCGGGAATGTATGCACTTCGCTATCAACAAAGATTTTTAAGAGTGAATTATCGTTATAATAATGAGGTTTACCCAAATTATACTTTTACTTACCAATATAATCCTAACTTGCCCACACAATGTACGGCAATTGAGATAGATGATATTCTCGACAAGATCCCACAAGGGGCAGAGATTTTGAGTTGCTCTGCCCAGAATCAGCAGACATTGGCTTCTGGATTTACTG
>SKGZ01000040.1 GCA_007117175.1 Bacteriovoracales bacterium
CAAGATTATAAATACCAAGCGTATCACGAATTTATCGGCCAGAGTGGTGTGGAGGATATTACCAATTTCTATATTGCTGGGGACACTGACTTTCTAAAAAGAAATCAATTAAGCCTACCTATTCCTCTAGAGACTCTTAGAAATAATCTTGCTTTTATGCAAGAGCATGAATCGACAGTTTATCAATTAGAAGAAGAGTGGTTTGACTTTCTTTTTGAAAAAGAAAACTCTAGAAGTCCTCAAAGTGTTGATCAAGACATTCATTTTCTTTTACGTGAAGCAGATCAATATTATAAAAAAAATTATTCCGGGCGAAGAATTTCAATGGTTGCAATGCGATTCATCGTCGGGGGCAGTATGTGGGCTGTCTTTTCCTATCAGGCTGGAGTTCCCTTGTTCACTTCACTGATCAGTGGTTTCACCATGGGGGCAGTCTCAATGGCGGTGCAATTGTATCAAAAAGAATTTGGCCAGTTTTTAGTCACCAATGTAGCCACCGAGAATATTAAATCTGTTTATAACCGAGTTTTTTTGAAGCGTGAATACACACCTAAAATCAAAGAGAGCTCATTTTTATCTTCAAAAGCAAAATACTATGTAATTGAAAGTAGTTTCTTGAGTATTAGCACTATTATGAAATTAATAAGTGGAGCCCCCATTGATAACTTAACTGATGAGGCTAAAAGAATTCTTAAAGTTGCTGGTTTTAGTCTTGTAACCCAGGGACCAATCAATACTTCAGTGGCCAAAGAAGAAGTTCCTAAAATTCATGAAGGAGCTCGCAAGGGGGATCTTAAGGCAGCCGCACAAGCTCGTTATCGCCTTGAAGCGCTAGGATTAGTCGCCAGTATAGTTTCAACTATTGCAGCTGGGGCGACTCTGTTTGAGTATCCCTTTGGACATTATGTCTATATGGCGATGCTGGCAGCTGGAGTTGGCAATCATATGCGAATCGCTCTTAAGTCCAATGACTACAGTCTGAAGACACTTTATTTGCAAAGCTTTAGTGGCAAAATAAAAAAAATAATGTCTGTTTTTCAATGCAGTTCCAAGCTTAAAAAGCCTAAGTAATCATTATAATGGTCAAATCGATCAAGATTGATTTTGACTTTCTTAAAGTTGGGTAAGTGTGTCTCTAATTGCTTCCAATGAACACAAGGACTTTCTTGGTAGAAGTTTTCTTTTTCTTCTTCCATTAACCAAATCAATTTTTTGCGGGGCTCACTTATCTCATGCCAAAAGTATAAAAGCTGTTCAGCATTTTTTTCACTTAAAACTCCACTAAAGATAAGACAGCGCGCCTGAGTGAGCGGTAGGCGAAACTTCTTAGCAACTTGTTTTGCACTATGGTGTCGCAAGAAAAGACGCATCAAGTCATAAAGCAGAGGATCAGTTCCTAGGTGATGGGGGCGAATTTGTTTTTGCCAAGCAGTTTTTGCCATGAAAAAATTATAGCTTTTTTATTCCAAATTGAAATAGAGTGGGATTGACAGAATTGGTCAAGACAAAGATGATAAACAGATAATTTTCGGCCCGGGTGGTGGAATTGGTAGACACAAGGGATTTAAAATCCCTCGTTGTGAGTAACGACGTGCGAGTTCAAGTCTCGCCCTGGGCACCACTTGATTTTTTATCCCAATATATGTTATTGTCTCTGCGCTATTGTCATAATGACATTGCATAGGAGTACAAAATGATTAATTTAAGATTTTTATTATTGTTGATGAGTCTGTTGAGCTTTACTTCACTGAAAGCACAGGCACAATGCCAGCGATGTACTCCCCCACAAAATTTCTTTCTTTTTTGTCACTCTTTTAAAGACTATGTTGAAGACCTTGGGGTCATGGTGATCACGGTCACCACTTCTCAGGCCTGGAGCAATCAGGGAAAACTTCGTCAGTTTTCCACGGATGAAAAACGCACTTTAGCTGAAATGGCAAGAAGAGCTCAGATGTATGAGTCTGCAGAAAATAGTTACGAGTTGATAGTGAGCAAGAGCATTGTTGAGCATTACAAAGATCTAGAGAAAATCGGCTTTATTCACGCTCCTAGCTTTCAAGCTTGGTGCGATATTAATCTGAACTATTAGTCAATCTCCTAAGACTTAGCTATGCTATTGGGGATGAGTAAAATTCAAACCCCTTTTGGCGAGCAACACTTGCGTCAGACAGTCACTGATGGGCAAGGCCCTAAGGCTCATTTTCTAAGTGTCCATCAAGGGATACATTCAGAGGGTTGGTTGCATCTTCCGGCTCGAAAATTCTTATTTCTAAAATTTGCTCAAGCCCATGAAAAAGCTCAAGAAAATCTTGAGCCTATTGGTGATTGGCAATTAGGTCCACTCGATGAACAAAATCCCAGTGGAGTTTGCTGGAGTCTTAAAATCAATAGATCAAAAATTCAGGGGATCAGCTATCAGCAAAATCATCATTCGCTAGCTATTCAATCACTCTTACAAAGCGCACAGAGTTTTGAAGAGATTGAGAAAAAATTATTATTTTTTCATTCTGAGCAAGGATGTTTTTATTTGGATTCACTTCGCAAAAGCTTGCTTTTACTTTCAAATCATCAAATTGATGAAAAGATTCAACTGACTCAAATCTTTGAATTGGAAAAGGCCAGAACCTTACTTCATTTAAAGTCTCTTTATGGTCTTTGTCAGTACTTTGGGCAAGAAAAGGAAATGAGAGAGATTGATTTAATGATTGAGGTCTTGAAAAAAATCAAGTCTGACTTTTTACCACAAATGGATCATCGGGTCATGCCTACTTGGCAAAGGCTGCAAATCAAGTTTGAGAATATGCAAAAAAGATATGTGGAGTTTTCACAGCGCTTCATTGATCCATCTGAAATATCTCAATCCGGCTTGAATGGTATTTTCTTAAGAGTTTGCGGCTATAATATTGACCTTCGTTACCACTACCAAGATTTCTATGCTCAATTACTGACTCCCAAGGTCTTTGTGGGGTTGGATGGTCATCTCGCTGATTTATTGAGTGCTCGCTGTTTTGAGATTGCTCAATCTTTAGAGATCTTACGGGCCTATTTCCCTTATACTTCTAAAGAAAGTCATTATTTTCCCTACCAACAGGTGATTCAAAGTCTTCAAAATCCAGTTGAGCAATTACCAATTGTCCCCATCGAAACACCAAGTGGATGGGTCAGTTTACACTTTGAATTGGACAATGACGGCCTTATTAAGAATGTTGAGCTTAATAGCTGTGATCATTTACCTTTTATCAGTCAATGGGTGATTGGTAAACCTGTTCACCAACTGACTCTTTTGCAGTGGTTAATGGGGACCTTGAATATTCAGGTTAATTAATCAGTGAATAAGAGTCTTGAGTGAAATCGCATTCATTGGTGAGCCAATTGATAAAATGCTTGCGAGTTAGATGATGGGCCCCAAAACGCATTAAGGTGGGGGTGACCATTTGGCAATCAAGATAGCGTATTTGCTGCTTTTGTAATTTTTGTTGCAGGTAAGCCAAGCAAGCCTTAGCTGCGTGATCCTTAAAATAGAACATGGATTCACCAGAAAAAAAGTTTCCTAGACAAACTCCGTAGAGACCTCCGCACAATTGTCCATCTAGATAAGCTTCGATGCAATAGGCCTTTTGCATCTCAAACAATTGGCAATAAGCATTGATCAGTGCTCTTGTGATCCATGTTGCGCCTGAGTTTTCACGGTGATGGTGATAACAGTGGCCAATAATGGTGGGAAAGTCTTGGTTGACTCGAATCTCATAGGGATATTTCTTTAAGTCTTTTTTGAGGTTACGAGAATAGCGAATGTCCTCACAGGGAAGCACTCCTCTAGGATCAGGGCTAAACCAAGTGATTGGCGCATCCTCTGAATAGGGCCAGGGAAAAATTCCATTTTGATAGGCCTGGATTAATAGCTCGGTATCAATGCTCTGGCTGATGGCCAATAGACCTTCTTCATTAGCACTTTCAACTGGAGGGAAGGGATTCATGCTTCTAGATTGCCAATCATTTGCTCTAAGATCAATTGCGCCCAGCTGAGAGTCTCATCATTTTCTTTGGCCAGCGGAGGAGCCACCTCCACCAGATCAGCGGCTGTGATCACCAGATCAGAAGCTTTAAGAGTTTGCAAGATTTGAATGATTTCATGGGGAAAAAGACCATTGGCCTCGGCAGTGCCGGTGGCACTGGCGTATTCACTATCCAGAGCATCAATATCCACACTGAGGTAAAGTTCTTGCACACCTAGTTTTTCAAAGTGCTCAAGAATCTGGGCTTGGGCCCAGTCCAAACCCTTGTGGCGAAATTCATTGGCCCAGATTTGTCTTAAGCCGAGATTTTGTTGCCAGTATTGCTGATTTTGAGCAGAAGAGCGAATTCCCACTTGTAATAAATGCTGAGCCGAGTGTAATTCTGCCAGAGCGTGATAGGCCCAAGTGGCAAAACAGTGTTGAATTCCCAGCCTTTGCGGCATAAGGTCAGTGTGGGCATCAAAGTGAAGAATGCCTAATTTTTTTTTCTCTCTTTTTTTTCGTTTCAACCAGCCATGCACGATTGGATAGCTTAAGGAATGATCTCCTCCCAGAGTGAGTAGTGGCTGATCTGGATAGTCTTGAAAAAAAGCAGCGGCAATAGTTTTGAGGATACTTAATGGAGCAACGGGAAGTTGATCTCTCAACTCTTGAGGGTAGCGCTCCATGGCAATTCTTTGCTTGGTTTGCTCTGAGGTGTCTTCATCACTGAGCAGTTGTGGGATCACTGCTACATCCCCCAGATCACACAGATTTTTAGATTGAATGAGCTGTCTTAAGTATAATGGCCCCCAATTTGATCCCCGAGTAATGGCAGCACCGGTATCACAAGGATAGCTTAAGAGTGCTAAATTTTTTGTGCCCAATTGATCTTTTAATTGCTGCTTCCAACGTTGCTCTACAATGTCAGCCTGATTACTTTGGTATAAGGTCTTTTGCAATTGCTCTTTGCGTTCTTTGCCGTTAGAAACAGTGTGAATTCCCGAGCCAGGAGGAGAGAGTAGGTGAGCTGCTAATGTTAAAAAGTCCATTTAAATTAATTCTCCATGGTGATAGCGCTCAGAGAGCAAGTCTTTTTTATATTTGTCTTGAAAGCTTTGGGGACAGTGAAAAAAATCAGCAATCACTTGGCCATTCCATTGAATGACTGCCTCTTCTAATGATTGGGAGTAACCGGCCAGGTGCGAACTCTTGTGAATATTACTCAGCTTTTTTAACTCAGCTGAAAAAGGCTCAGGATCAAAAACATCTAAGTAAGCATGAAAATCAGCATGGGTTTCAGCGTGTTGCCATAAACTTGCTTGATCAATTAATTTTCCTCTAGCCGCATTGATAAGAATACATTTTCTTGGCAGTTTTTGTAGCAAGCGAGCATTGATCATTTTCTCATTCTTAACATTGAGACTACAGGCCAAAATCACAGCATCATAATGAGCAAGATTCACATCCTTCTCACTCATCAAAAGATGTTCAGCTTGCTGATAGGGATCAATAATATCAGGCTGATGATTCATGGCCTTAAGACTTTTTTCTAATAATTGCCCCACATGACCATACCCCCAAATCAGTATTTTAAGTTCTTGCATTAAAAGACGAGGCCATCGCCTTTCAATTTGCCATTGATCTTGTTCAGGCAGCTTTTGAAAGTGCTGAATAAGGGCACTGAGGATATACTGGTGCACCGCTTGAGCTCTTAATTGGTTGCCTAAAATAATAGGTGTGCCAGTGGGAAAATCTGCTTGTTTGAGATTCTCATAGCCAGAGTTAGGGTGCAGCACTAATTGAGTTTTTTGACAGATCTGTGGATCAATGTCTCGGGAATCAGTAGAGGTGATCAAAATCAGCGGCACTTTCGAATCCCTTGCTTGTTTTGCACAACAGGTGTATTGAAGATTGCCATTGATTTTTTGTAATTGCGTCATCTCTTTTTGTTGAAACTCAGAGCTGAAATAACTTGAAGTGTTGACTCGATAGATTAAAGACTTCATGGTATAAGAACTATAAATGATTAAGATAAAGTCTGAAAGAGAAATTCAACTGATGCGCCAAAGCTGTGAATTAGCGGCAAAAACTCTACAATATTTAGAGAAACACTTGCGCATTGGCATGAGCACTGAAGAAATTGATCAGCTGTGCCACGATTATACCTTAGAGCATGGAGCCTATCCTGCCACTTTGGGCTATCACGGCTTTCCTAAGTCTTGTTGCACCTCCTTAAATGAAGTGATCTGTCATGGCATTCCCAATAAAAAAGATCGTTTAAAGAATGGTGATATTCTTAATATTGATGTGACCCCCAAGTTAAATGGCTATCACGGGGATACCAATAAAACATTTTTAATTGGCAAGGTACACCCTGAGGCCAAAAAATTAGTAGAAGTCACCCATATGTGTTTAATGGAATCCATTAAGGTGGTGCGGCCAGGAGCTCATCTAGGGGATATTGGAGCAGTGATTCAAGAGATCGCCCATGGCCATGGTTATTCAGTGGTCAGGGACTTTTGTGGCCATGGCATTGGCGCTGACTTTCATGAAGAACCACAGATCTTACACTATGGTAAAAAGGGTAAAGGACTAGAGATACTGCCGGGAATGACCTTTACCATTGAACCCATGATCAATATGGGGAAAATGGATTGTAAAATTTTAAAAGATGGTTGGACAGCAGTGACTCGTGATGGCAGTCTTTCTGCTCAATTTGAGCATACTATTTTGGTAACGGAGCAAGGAGTTGAGATTCTCACTCTCTTGGATCAAAGTGAAGAGTCTCCAGCTTAAAATAACTCTCACTGCTCAAGATGTGATCCATCAGGCCCATTTTCAAGCCGATGAAGCTGGCACAACTATTCCTGCTTCTTATCAAAAATTAGCCAAAGATTTGGCTGGTCTTAAGCTGACTGAAATATGGAATTTACCCTTAACTGATTATGAGGATCCTCAATTTCGAGAATTTTTTTTCTCCCCGCTCATGGGGTTGATTGAACAAGAGTACAATCGCCTCACCGGTGAAGACATTAACTTTCTACATCTTAAGGCCAAAGAAGACATTGTCTGTCCTTGCTTTGGTTTGACTCGCCAGCAAATTGTCACTAGCTCCTCTGTGGATTTGGCCAATGTCACCCAAGATCTCAAGGTGGGCACTGGCTGTGGATCGTGCTTAAAAAATATTGATTCATTCATGCAAAGCTTTCAAGAAAAGGCCGATGTCTTAATGGATTCTTCTCAAAAGTTTTGCTCTTGTCACCAAGTTTTAGAAAAGACCTTGGCAGCCTACTTAATGGAATCGCAAGCTCAGCAAAACAAAATGAAGGGGATTGCCACACTGGCGGCCACCCAATGTGAATTGTGTCGCCAAGAAGTAGAGGCGATTAAAAAAGAGCACAGGGATTATATCCCCCCCCATCTCTATGGAAGTTTATCCTTAAAGGAACTAGTGGAGAATTTACAGCAGCTCTTAGCAGAATTTGACAGCAAACTAGAATTAAGAGAAATCAAAGGCTATTGTCTCTATCTCAATCACTTAGACTTTGAAATTGAGAAGTTAAGAAAGTTTTTATTAAAGAAAATTGGCCTTTACTTTTTCTTTTCAGTGGCATTAAGTCCAGAGGCATTAAGACAGTTTTGATAGATTTTTTCTTTCTTTTCTAATTTTTGAAATAATTTTTTGGCTCGATTGTCTTTATTAATGATTTCCATAAAGCTTAAATGATCTTTTAAGTGCTTTAGCTCTAAAAACAATTGGGATAAAAAAGAGATTTGATCTTCTAAGCAGCGAGCATAGGGAGACTCTGACTTGATGGCCACCATAAAAATATTAAAAAGATGGGGGAGTTTCTTTCTGAGTAAAACTTGTAATTTTTCTCTCTCCAGCTTGCGCATCTTAGGGTCTTTGAGGCTGTTTTCAAAGATCTCCACCCCATCAATGAGCAATGCCTTGAGAAATTGATAACTGACACTTTCGTGATGAGGAGCACAGATCTCATTGAGAACCTGCTCATTAAGTCTCATGCGACCACTTTGCAGCACCAGTGAGATCAATTCCCTGTTCAGTTCAGCATATTGTTGCTGGCCCATGCCCAGATGAATTAATTTTTCCTCTCTGCCCAAACACTGGGTGAGGCGAAAATCAGTAGCCCAGCTGGAAGAAATGCCAAAAAAAATGAAGAAAAGGAGAGTTAACATCTTTATCAATTTAAGGTAATTTAGCGAAAAAGGCTAGTCGTGCAAGAAATGAGTTTTGTTGATCATTTGGATGAGTTAAGAACCAGACTCATTCGCATTCTTATTTTATTGGCCTTGGGCTTTGGGGTTTGTTATTGGCAGGGAGAGTTGATCGCTGACTTGCTACTCACTCCCTTGCGCAATGCACTTGGCACTGAGGGGCGAGTGGTTTACCTAGGAGTGCTGGATAAGGTGATTGCCCAATTCCAATTGGCGTTTTGGTGCTCTTTTTTACTCTCTTCCCCTTTTTGGTTTCGAGAAATTTGGCTTTTTATTCGACCGGGACTCTATCCCAAAGAGGCCAAAGTCATTGCTCCTTTTATCTTGATTGCCTTCTTACTTTTTTGCAGTGGAATTGCCTTTGGTTATTTCTTGGTTTTCCCTTTCGCCTTTGA
>SKGZ01000150.1 GCA_007117175.1 Bacteriovoracales bacterium
TAAAAAATGCTGAGCATCTTCAATCCTCTCTGAAACCCGAAGATCAAAGTATTCAGTCAAGCTGCTAATTCCAAGTGTCAGAGCAGGGCCAAAGGAAATCAAAGGTCTAGGCTTAAAGCCTTGCGAGTAAAGAATAGGGACTTCAGATCTTTTAATAATTCTTGCCATAATTTTTTGCAAGTCTAAATGACTGACAAAGCTTAATGGCCCAATTTTTGAAAACTCAACACGGTAGCGATGACCAGTCTCCGTTGCCGCTCTTTTTTCACGACTGGCCAAAATACTTTCCTTAGTGATCTCTGGTTTTTCATACTCTTCATTTTTAAAAGCTTTCATAGTGGTTAGATACTCTCTTCTTTCCTCCACCATTTCTTTTAGATCACATTTAATTCCGCAGTGATAGCAAACAAGTTTCTTCTTATCGATATCAAATTTTTTCTCCAGCTGCTCTAGATTCGAATCATGAACAATGGCACCTGCCACTTTTCCACAAGGGGGAGAGAGACGATTGGCCAATGCTTTTTTCCACTCAATTTCTAGGAAGCGAGGCTCCAGTCCAACATCAATATGATCCCAAGGAAGCTTGGCATTAACAGGAATTGTTCCCAACATTAAATCTGCATTCAGACCCGACTCTTCTAAACTCTGCGCCCAAAGATCAAACTTAAAGGTTTCATTCCAACCATCAAAGCGCGCCCCCTTCTTCCATGCATTGTAAATAATAGGAGCAATACGACGATCTCCTCTTGCCACAATTCCTTCCAAGTGAGAAATCTTAGAATAGTGTTTTCTAAAATTTAAACGATACTCTTTAGAAAGATCATAAAGTAAGTTTTGCTTTCTAATAATCTCATCCAAACTAATCATGGCTGACCATTGAAAAGGAGTGTGTGGCTTGGGCACAAAAGATGATGCTGAGACCGTCACACTGGCATTGCGTACAGAACATTCAAACTTACCAATGTCTCTGGCCTTTTTAGCAGTTTCCATAATGGCCACAACATCTTCATCAGTCTCAGTGGGTAGACCAATCATAAAATAAAGCTTCATCTTGCTCCAACCACGGGAAAAAACATTATGTGCTGTTTTTAACATATCCTCTTCAGAGACATTTTTATTAATCACATTACGCATTCGCTGTGAGCCAGCTTCAGGAGCGAAAGTCAAAGAGGTATTTTTCACCGAGGCCAATTTATCTAAAATTCTCTCATCTAAACCATAGGCTCTTAAAGAAGAAATTCCCATGGTGGCCTTATTTTCAGAGACTTTATCTAAAAGATCTAAAATTAAGGGAGTCACCGCAGAATAATCAGCAGTGGATAAACAAGTAAGAGAAGCCTCATCAAAACCACCATTTTTCAAACCTTGCATCATCATATCCACTACGTTTTCTGGAGCGCGCTCCCTGACAGGACGATAAATCATTCCCGCTTGACAAAAACGACAACCCTCGGTACAACCCCGGGCCAGCTCTACTGAGAAGCGATCAAAAATAGCAGTCATATGGGGAATAGGTGACTTGGTGGGAAAAGGATAATCTTTAAGGCTGGGTAAGATATGTCTGCTGATACGATCTGAAATTTTCCCGCGATACTCTGGCCTGGCCCCTGCCACATATTGCAAGCCAGAATTTTCATCTTCTTTCACCTCATAAAAAGAAGGAACATAAATTCCAGTCCATTGGGCCAAAGAGAATAGAATTTCATGGCGCGACTTATTTTGCCTGCGAGCTTTAGCAATAAAACGCACTATTTCTGGCAGAAGTTTTTCCCCATCGCCAATGACCACAAAGTCCATAAAAGGAGCTAGCGGTTCAGGGTGCATAGCACAGGGACCACCGCAGGTAATGAATGGTTCATGCTCTTTTCTCTCAGACTGCCAAATGCTAATCCCGGCCAAGTCCAGCATATTGAGAATATTGCTATAGCTCATTTCATATTGCAGAGAAAAACCCACCACATGAAAATCTGATAAGGGTTTAAAGTTTTCCAAAGTCACCAAAGGAAGTGACCTTTGCCTTAACTCCTTTTCCATATCAATCCAAGGAGCAAAGCAGCGCTCTGCTAAAAGATCCGTGGCCTTGTTGATTTCATCATATAAAACCTTTAGACCTAAATGACTCATGCCAATTTCATAGGTGTCGGGAAAGCACAAGGCCATGGTTCCCATGGACTCACTCCAATCCTTTCTTTGAATAAAGTGTTCACCACCAATATAGCGAGCAGGTTTTTCTAATTGATCTAAAAAACTGGCATAGGGATTTTGTAAAGACATAGTGAGTTCCTCGGGTTTATGACTGCAATTTTGCAGGAGGGAGTCGTGCCCTCAAATACGGTTAAACTCTTTAACTAGACTAAAAAAAACCAGTAGGCAAGTTCTGCAAAAAGACAACACAAAGCGTAAAAAATCATATAATAAAGCGAGGGCCTATGAATGGCATAAGACTAATTATAATCCTTTTAACTCTTAAGGTGATCTCTATCCCCGTTGCTCGCGCACAGCTTGGTTTTGAAGACCACGCCTTTCCTGAAATTATCACTTCCGCTCGTGCACTGGCCATGGGAAATGCTTTTATTGCCAAGACCGATGATCCCTGGGCGGTGTTCTACAACCCAGCTGGCTTGGGAACAGTACGGGGCAGCGCTCTGCAAATGGGACAAATTCACACTGAGTTTAACAATGGCTTTTGGGATCTGACCAAAGGAGAAGGATCGAGCACTGTTTCTAAAATGATGCGCAATTTTAATGCCGATGGCCTTCGCCGCAACTTAATGGATCGACCAGGCAATATGTCCCATTCTCGGCTGAGCCTCTTTCCTAATTTCACCACTCGCTACCTCAGTTTTGGCTATGTCTACTCCCAACAAGCTAGAGCTCGACTGACAGATCTCAACTCGGACATGGAATTTGCCACTCGTACCGATCACGGCCCACTACTGGGGATGAACTTTTCATTTTTTGGGGGAATCCTTAAACTCGGTGCTAGTACTGTTTACTTACACCGAAGACAATTACAAGCTGAATACGACATCAATCAGACCATCGAAATTCCTCGAGAAGACTATGATATTGGCAGGGCCTTTATTACTAATCTTGGTGCGCGAGTCACCCTACCTTACACTTTTCTGCCCACCTTTGCGGCCGTGATGAGAAATGCCACCAACAGCTCCTTTAAGGCCACTCGCAGTAACGATACCCCTGAAGACATTGCCAGATCTATTGATCTAGGAGTCTCCATCACCCCACAAGTTGGTCAAGTCACTCGCATGCACTTAGAAGTGAACTATAAAGATCTCAGCGATGAATATGACACCGATATGAAGCGACGACTGGGGATGGGAGTGGAATTTGATATGTGGAGGCGCTACTTTGTCCGCTTTGGTTATGGTGATGGCTTTGGCTCGGCTGGAATTGGACTTCGCCATCAAGCCTTTAGTTTTGATCTCACCACCTATGCCGTTGACCTCTCAGAGAACCGCTTTCGCGGAGAGGAAGATCGCCGCTGGGTACTCTCCTTTGGCTCAGGCTTTTAAGCTTACTGCATTCTATTTTTTCTACCGGGAAATCGGTGTAAAACATTGCCCAAATAAGAAGTTTTAATTTTCTTAATCGATTCAATTCGCTCTTCGGCCAAAAAGTCCGCAGCTTCATTAGTGGCAATATTTTTTTCATCTGAAACCTTGAAAATATCTAAAGTCGTTTCAAAAATTTTATCGATCATTCTTCTCGACTTAGAATCACTCCAACCTTCAAACTCGATACTGACATTCATCAAGCCACCTGCATTAATCAGATAATCTGGAGCATACAGAATATTTCTCTTTTTCAACTCTAGGCCGTGCTTGTCTTCTTTTAACTGGTTATTAGCAGCACCACAGACAATGCGACACTTTAACTCTTCAATGCTTTGATCATTAATCGCAGCTCCTAAGGCACATGGAGCAAAAACATCACAAGCTTGCTTGTGAATTTCATTCACATCCACAAACTGGGCTTGCGGGCAAGCTTCTTTCATACGTTTAATATTTTCTTCACTGACATCAGTAAACAAGATCTTAGCTCCAGCATCTCTTAATAATAAAGACAACTCAAAACCAACTGAACCGACTCCTTGCACTGCCACTGTTCGATCTTTCAATTCACGATTGCCAAAAACCTTAAAGCACGCTGCTTCCATTCCTCTAAAAACCCCTAGCGCAGTATAAGGAGCGGGGTTACCAGAACCGCCGTGGATCAATGGCACTCCAGTCACCATATTGGTTTCCAAGAAAATCTGCTCCACGTCATCCACAGTAATATTCACATCTTCGGCTGAAATATAACGACCGTTCAAAGATTCCACAAAGCGTCCATAGGCACGAAAGAGAGCTTCGGACTTATCCTTCCTTGGATCCCCAATAATCACGGCCTTGCCACCACCTAAATTCAATCCAGAAATAGCGGCCTTATAAGTCATCCCACGAGAAAGCCTTAACACATCTTCTAATGCCTCCGCTTCAGAAGCATAGGGCCACATACGTGTTCCCCCCAATGCTGGTCCTAATGTAGTATCATGTATGGCGATAATGGCCTTTAAATTACAAGAAGGGTCGCTAAAAAAAACAACTTGTTCATGTCCCATTTTGGTGATCATTTCAAATGTTTGCATGGCCATCTCCTCTTTGCTTTAATAATGCTATGTTTAAGGTTCAAAATTTAAGTGCCCATCATACGGTAAATATCAGAGAAAATGAATCAATTTTTGATGGTTTTAGCCGAGACAATCAACACCTGCCCCACGGCTGTCTGAGCGGTTCTTGTGGTAGCTGTGTCATTGAAATCATTGACGGCGCAGAGCAGCTAACTCCCCCTGGCATCATCGAGCAAAATACCTTGCAGGCCATCAAAGAGGCTCATCCGCAACTGATGGATAAAAACTTGCGACTTTCCTGCCGCGCCAAAGTTCAAGGTGCAGTGACTTTTCAATTGATTAAGATTTGACAGAACTGCCACACAAATCTACTTTTTGCTAATGGAAACATTGAATGTTTTGGCTACCCCTTTGCAAATCTGCTGTCCCGATAAAAAAACAGGATGGTACCGAGATGGTTTTTGCCAAACTGACATGACTGATCGAGGAATTCACACTGTTTGCTGTATTGTGACTGATGAATTTTTGGCTTTCTCTCAAGAAATGGGTAATGACCTGAGCACACCAAGAGAAGAGTTTAATTTTCCTGGATTAGTTGCAGGTCAAAGGTGGTGTGTCTGCGCTGGACGCTGGCTAGAAGCTTATCATGCAGGTAAGGCCTGTCCAGTGGTGCTTGAGGCTTGCCATGAAGAAACCTTGGCCATTATTCCTTTGAGCTATTTAAAAGAATTCGACCATCAAAAATTTTAGCGTTACTTTGACTTTTCTTTTTTTAGCTCTTCAATTTTATCACTAATTTTATTCGCTTGATCCATTAACTCAGCGTAGAGTTCTAATTTGCCATTTCTTTGGGCCGCCACTGATTCTTTTAAAATTTTTTCGTATTCTTTTTCTAAACGTAGCACTGGATCTTTTTTTAAAAAATTAAACATAAACCCTCTCAATTAGTATTTAAACTACTATAATCTCTCTAATTGCATAATTCGAGTTCTATAGATTAGAAAAGATTGAGACCTAGTCTATATGCTTCATCACTTCTTCTAAAGTACATGGTACCTTTAGACAGACTTTGGCTCCCAACTCTGGAGACTTTAATTTAGTAATCAACTGGGGAGTCAAGTCATGACCGGTGACCACCACTTTGGTATGAGGAAACTTAACCTTGATCTGTGGTAAGAGCTGCTCCACCGCTTTGGGGGTCAACGAGTAATTTAAGAATAAAATTGTTTTGGTCTTGCTCTTTAAACTCAAAGTTAGCTCTTTAAGCTCATTTACAATTCGATACTTAAAGGGAAAATTTAATTCATCGGCCCAGGTCTCAAAGAATTCGTTAGTAAAATCAAAAAAGAGTACTTTAGACTTTGGCTTTTTTTTCTCTACTATTTCTTGAATCTTAGACTCTTGCTCTACTTTCTTCTTTTTTTCTCGCTCTTCGCGTAATTTCACATCAACAGTAAACTCTAATTGAGTTTCTAAGTCCTCAATATTGGACAAAGTTCCTATCTTTAAATTACTTTTGGTGGACATGATTTAACTGACTCACAACACTGACTTCCTCACTTGCTTGCTCATGAGCTTCTTCAATCTCTTCTTCAGGAAGTCCAATTTGTTTCACAAAGATTTCTTGTATACTGGAATCTTCTCCCACCTTCGTCAACTCAAAATAATAATCATCCCACAAAATCACTTGTCCTTTTTTCGGAAATTGATTATCCAGCATATCTAAAATAAAACCCGCCAAAGTAGAATAATTATCATTTAAAGGAATTTTAACATCATATTCATTATAAAGGTCTCGCAAGGACAAAGAGCCTGGCAAACTCAGACCAGCTAATTGCACGCTTCCTTCAACAATAGGCAATGCATCCTCATCAGTATCATGTTCATCTTGGATCTCACCAAAAATTTCTTCCATAATATCTTCTAAAGTCACAATCCCGACCAACACACCATTTTCATCCTTCACAAAGGCAATGTGCACACGATTGCGATTCATATGCTCAAAAACCCCCTGTATCTTCATATGTTCGTAGACATAAAAAGGAGGCTTGATGCACTGATTCAAAGAAAATTTTTCTCTATCCTCAATAGATAACAACGATAGATCTTTAATATGGAAAAAGCCTAAAACCTCATCTAGATTGTTCTTATAAACAGGATAACGACTATGAGCACTTTCGCGCACTTGCTCTCGTAAACCTGTAAAATTGGTGTCGATGGAGATTGCCTTGACCCTCGACCTAGGCACCATAATATCTTTCACTTTAATAGTAGGAAACTCCAAAATAGAAGTCAGTAAGTCCAATTGCTTAGCATCCATGGATTTTTCTTTTTCGGCCTGATTCACCAAAAATTCAATATCATCCTTGGTAATAATTCTACCTTTTAACTGAGCCTTATCTCCTAACAACCAAACCATAAAGGCTGTTAGAGGCTTAATCGTCGGCCAAAATAAGTAATAAAAAATCTTCAACATTAAAATCACTGGCACGATGAGTGATTCAGCATTCGAACGAGAAATAATTTTGGGAATAATTTCACCAAAAATCAGAATAAAAAATGAAGTTATCCCCACACTATAGGTAATCACATGATCATTAAAAACACGGTGAGCAATCGCAGCTGTTAACGAGGCAATGAAAACATTCACCACATTATTTCCCAACAATATGGTGGTGAGAATCTCCTGGGAACGACTGGCCAAGAACTTCAGATATCGCCCCTTAACCCCACCTTCGGCAATTAACTGACGAGAACGCTCAATTGGGATAGACAACAGTACTGCTTCTGATCCAGAAAAGAAGGCCGAGAAACAAAGCCCTAAACAAAAAAGAGTGAACTCCATTAATGGACTCATTGCACTTCACCCCGAATAGCAAAGGACATACCCACTTTGACGATGGTTAGTAAAATTGAAAAATGAGGGGGATAAATACGTTGGTTAGAGGGAGGTTCTATCTTGTTAGCTCCTTGAAACTTTGTCCTTTTCGATAAACCTAACTATTATTATAACATAATTAAAGCATTTTCGCGAAGAGGAAATTTTAACAGAAGAAAAAAACCAATCATTTCAAGAACTTAAAAAATGACAAAATTACCCTTTTATCCCCTGTGTTTACTAATAGTTAGCCTTTCAACCCTCGCACTCCCATGGGCTGATGATTTCTGCTCACTAGAAATGCTTAAGGAACATAGCCCGTGGAGCTACGCCAAACATATTTATCAATACTGGGATGGTAGATTGACCCTCTACCTTACTCTTGGTTTTTTTTTCCAAAACTTTTTTACAGTAAAAGTTCTCTTAATCCTACTTGCTGTAATTTTTATTTTGAAAAGCTATTTTCTATTAAAGCTTACTTTTCCTTTTTGGTAGTGTAAAAAATCCTGTGTAAATTCAAAATTTGACAAAAAAAAAGGTCCTTCTCTATGCTTATTGTTGCACAACAATAAAAACAAAGGAGAAAGGACCTATGCTAGAGCTAAAAATTAACCCTAACGAATTGAGAGAGTATGCTAAAACATTGCCAAATATCAAGGAAAAAATCTTTGATCTTATCAGGATGGATGTGAGGGAAGTGGCCAGAGACTTTGTAAATGGGCTTATGTCCGCGGAATTTGAGCTTTTTATCGGTCGAGAGAAGCACCAGCGTCAATCAATTCTCTCCATAGCAGACCGCAATTATCGTAATGGCCATTATCAACGCTCATTCATGGTTAAGGGTCTTGGAAGGCTCGCGGTTAA
>SKGZ01000057.1 GCA_007117175.1 Bacteriovoracales bacterium
AAAATAGGTATGACTATGAAAAATATACTATTTTTCTTCCAAGTAATGATCTTATTGTTAATCAATATTAATAGCTTTGCAGGGCCGGGAAGTTTGTCACATTATTTTGATAAAGACGATGATTTTACTTTTCTTTACTACAAAGACCAGTCTCAATTTTATAATTACAAGGATGGTCAAATTATTATCTCCTTAAGAGATGAAAATCAAAATAGACAAATTAACTTAGAAAATGAACATGCAGATTTAGCAAGCTTATTTAAAGGATATAACTATAAGAAATTAAATGAGAGAGTCTCTTCCTACTTAATAGAATTTTCTAATTTGAAAACGCTTAATTATATTATCCAGCAAAATGATAAATCAAAAGTGAATTATTTAACTATTTTACAACCTAAGGATCAAGAATCAATTTTATCTCAAAGTGTAGAGAGTAGAGTGGAAGCCATAATTCGCCACTTTATAAGTTCCAGGTGAAGTCTTTTAATTAAAATTTAGCCATATAAAATCGGATCATCTACACCAAGCTGCGCAAAAGCTCTTAACCTTAACTGACACGAGTCACAAACTCCACAGGCTACATCCTCCCTTTGGTAACAAGACCAGCTCTTTTCCAGCGGAGCAGCTAATTGCAAACATTTTTCAACAATCTGAATCTTATTGTGATCGATAATAGGAGTTTCCACTGCAATGCCCCCACGGCTTCCTTGACGGATCACCTCATTAAACGCTCGATAATAGCTGGGACGGCAGTCGGGATAGCCCGGAGAGTCATCCTCCACAGCTCCAATAATCAAATTATCAAAACCCAATAACTCGGCCCAAGCAGTGGCCACCGAGAGCATAATAGTATTGCGAAAGGGCACATAGGTCATGGGAATTTGATCTTGTAAGCTAGCGTCATTAACCGTGGAACCCACCTGTAGCTGGCGATCAGTCAAAGAGCTTCCCCCCAATTGCCCCAAAAAACTCAGGTCCACTTCCTTTCTCAACTCAGTAGGGATGTGATAAAAGTTGGCAATCAGCTGAAAGCATTCCCGCTCTTTTTCCTGAGTTCGCTGGCCATAATTAATATGAAGAGCCGCCAGTTGGTCTCCACGCTGATGGGCCAAAGCGGTGATTAACAGTGAGTCCATACCCCCGCTGATGAGCACCACACTTTTTTTCTTTTTGTTATTCATTACCTGACTTTGTTATTCCCTTCACCTATCAATATATTGTGATCTTTATAGAGTCAATTGAATTTAAAACAATTGAGTTGCCAAATATAGCAACTTTGTGGTATTATTTCAAAATGGATCGTCGTGAGTACAAAGTCAGTCTTATCATTAATGCGGTCAAAGTTACTAAGGTCATTATAGATCCTCATTATGAAGAAAAGCATGCTGAGAGCATTAACGATGAAATTATTCTGGAATTAGTTAAAACTTTAGATGGTAAATACTTTGAACCCGATGATGTGAAAGGCCATTATGCCTATTTTGTGACAGATCAAATAGAGTATAGACAAAAAAACTATCGATTGATTTGGTTACTAGAGGAAAATGAAATTTATATTGGTGTTATTAATGCATACAGGAGATAACTATGCCCTTTCCTAACAAAAAAGAGATTAATCAGTCTCTAAAAAAATTAAATAAGCTTGAAGGAACGCTTGCCTTAAAGTCTGATGCTACCCCTTTAGAAAAATTTCGCTTTGAGCTTTGTCAAAAATTTATTATTTTTAAGAAGAATAATGGATTGAATCAAAAAGAATTAGCCGAGATGCTGGGAACAGATGAACCCAAGGTCAGTAAAATTCTTCATCATCGCATTGATGAGTTTTCAACCGATCGACTTATTGATTTGTACTCGAGGCTAGATCCAGATTTGAAGTTAAAAGTAAGTTAAAGAAACTCTAGGGAAATTCAAATTCTCTCACAAAACTCTTCAATACTTCGCTTAATAGCACTGATAATCCCTGGCACCATACTTGCCTCTTCACCTGGTCTTAAGACAATTTGCAAGTAGAATTTAATTTTGGGTTCAGTGCCTGAGGGTCGCAAAAACAAGGTGAACTGCCCATCGAGTTGCACTCGAATTAAATTGCCACTAGGCTCGCCATGTAAGTAATCAGAAGAATCGGTCACCTTAAATTCTCCTAACTGCTTGAGAGCTGATGAGCGAAAAAATTGCATAATACTTTGAATCTTTTCCATCCCTTGCTTACCAGGGTATTCAAGATTAATGAGCTCCTCTTGATGCGTGCCATACTTGTCATGAATTTCCTCTAAGGCCTGCACTAAATTCATCCCGCGAGTGCTCTTATAGTATAAAGCAGCTTCACTCATCAGTGCAGCAGCAGAGACTCCATCTTTATCTCTTACCGCTGAATGGGTCATAGAGCCAAAGGACTCCTCGCTGGCCATCACCATTTGAAAGTCATCCCCGTTTAACTCCAACTGCTTAATCACCTTGGCCATCCATTTAAAACCTGTCATGGTTTGATAGACCTTTGCTCCATAGTGTTCAGCAATGCGATCTTGCAATGAAGAAGTCACCAGTGTTTTGATTACCACTGGATTTTCCTTTAAAAGTCCCAACTGCTTAAGGCTGCTCAGTTTGTACTCTAATAATAAAACCGCAATTTCATTGCCGTTGAGAAATCGAGCCTCTCCCTCTCCCAAGTTGACCATCACCCCCATGCGATCGGTGTCGGGATCAGAGCCAATGAGAAGATCTGCATTTTCTTTGAGCATTAAATCACAACCCATCTTCAAGGCTTGTAGTTCTTCCGGATTAGGTCTGGAAGTGGTGGGGAAATGGCCATCGGGTTGAGCTTGTTCTGGCACCATCATCAAGTGATGAAAGCCCAATTGTCTAAAAACCTCTCCCACTGGATGGGCCCCTGTTCCGTGTAATGGGGTGTAGATAATTTTAAGCTCCGCCCCCTTCTCTTTGATTAAGTCCGGGCGCAAACTCTGTGCAATAATGGTTTGAAAATAGCTTTGATAAAAATCCTCACCCAAAACCTGGTTGAGTTCCTCTCTGATAGAGACATCACGGGGTAACTCTTCAAAGTTAATTTGGTAATAGCGGTTGATAATTTCTTGATCATAGGGAGGACTCACCTGGGCCCCGTCTTGCCAATACACTTTATAACCATTGTAGTCCTTGGGGTTGTGACTAGCGGTGATCATCACACCGCCCTGGCACTTTAAGGAGCGCACCGCAAAGGACAAAAGTGGTGTGGCGGTTTCTCTAGGCATGAGATAGGTCTGAATCCCCAGAAAATTAAAAACTGCCACCGCAATTTTAGAAAATTGCTGAGAACTGAGCCGTGAGTCGTAAGAGACCACCACCTTAGGATTTTGAAAATGCTCTTTTAACACCAAACCATACGCATAGCTAGCCTTGCTTAAGGTGTATTGGTTCAAGCAATTGGGGCCAAAGCCCACAATGCCCCTTAAACCTGCGGTGCCAAATTCTAAATCTTTATAAAAGCGCTCGATCACCAACTGGGGATCATTTTCCAATAAACTGAGCAATTCTTGGCGATCCTCTGCTGCAAAGCAGGGCATTTCGCTCCATTGTCTTGCTAATGCCAAAGCTTGTTCATCACTTTTGCTCTTGATTTTGTCCTTCATTTATCCCACCTTCTAGATTGACAAATCAGTGCCCTGTCCAATAAATTATATTGCAGTGCATGAATATTATGATTTTCTACTAAAAAGGTTAAAGCATGAGTAATCCAAAAAATAAACATAAAAGTAATACCAAAGGAAAATGGTATTGCACTGATCCTGATGATGAAGATGGAGAGGGCTGTATTGCCTGTAGTGTTTGCTATTCAGGGGCCCCGGACTTCTTTGCTTCTGATGATCACGGCAACGCCTATGTTTACAAGCAACCCACTACAGATGAAGAAATTGAATTGTGCCAAGAGCAATTGGAACTTTGCCCTGTCAACTCTATTGGTCGAGACGCTCCTGAGGAGTAGACTTTATATTTTTGCCAATATGTCTTGGCACTTTCAGCATTTGATTGATCGACTCACTCGGCTAAGAGCCTATTTTGCCGCCCATTTTTGATTACCCTTACAATTACTTAAAATAATGAAGATATAACAAAGGTTTGGGTGCGGCCAATGATGAGTTTGCAGATGAGTTTGCAGCGGCAAAAAGGTTTTTCTCTCATTGAAATTATGATCGCTCTTGGTCTTTTAGGGGTGGTGACTCTATTTGGAACAAAGATTGTTCAAGAGTCAGTGGCAAATCGCAAGGCCAATCAAGCGAGTATTGAATTAGCTGGTTTCTTAAGCACCATGAATCGAACCCTGGTTGATCCAATCGCTTGTGGAGAAAACTTTCTTGGTCAAGATGCCACTCGCACCATCGGTTCAGGAGAATTTCTAAAACTTTTAGATGACAATGAAGAACCCACTAATATGGTAAGAATTGGAGATGCTATCGGCCCTAATCAATTATTGAACATTGACTTGATCGAACTTGAGCAAATCGATGTCTCATCCTTTTCTATGACTTTTCATTTTTCTAGAAACTTTAAGGGAAAGGGGCTTAAGACTTTTAGTCGCACCATGCAGTTCTTTGCAGAAATTGATGACGGCAGGATTGTAAGTTGCTTTGGGGTTTCAGAGGGAACCAGCGCAACAGTTGACGAGTTAACTTGTCAATTTAATGTGTTAAGAGGGGTTTTTGATGCTGGAGTAGATGATGAGGGCAATTTAATCTGTCGTAGAATTAATATTGCTACATCTCCTCATTGTAATCACACCAATGATGAATTTGTCTATGAAGTCAATATCGGTGGGGATCCCCACGGTTGTATCCCCGTGTCGGGTGGGAGCTATCCGGAAGGAATATGCAGCGGCAATCAATTTATGATGGCCTTTACTGGTTTTGGCACTCCCTCTTGTCAGTCACTAGGAGCCTTAAGAGTTTTACCTGCTTTTGGTGACAATACTTGTAGTGGCAACGATATCGCCCTTGCCCCCAATTCGGGGTTGTTTAGAGCAAATTGCATGTAATGGAAGTGAAAATGAGTTTGAAGAGAAGAACAGAAAAACTACAAACAGGAGCGACCCTTTTAGAGTTAGTGGTTGCTTTGGGTATTAGCGCAATTGCAGCTCTTTATATTGGTCAATTGGGCTTACAGATGCAGCAAGCGTCTCGTATGTCTGAAAGTCATTCGCAAATTTCCTCATTCATTTCCCACGCGCAAACCTTATTTTCGATTCGAGGAGTTTGCTTGAATAATATTCAAAAAGTAGAATTTGAAGGATTTGATCCTATTGAGTTTGAAGAGCCGATTATTCAAGAAATCGATGGAGGAGGGGAAAGAGTATTGATGAGAGCTGGAGGAGATGAGGAAGTGGTAAAAGGGATGAGAATAAAAAGACTTGCCTTTCGTCTGGCAAGTCCAACTCAAGCTTTCTTTCATATGACTTTTGAAGATAAAAAAACTAAGCAAGAGATCACCCGTTCAGTACCACTGATGGTGGAGACAACCGAACCAGAGGGGGAGACGCAAAGGGTTACTAAATGCAATTTGGCATTAATGAACAGTGGCGAAGAGCACGATATGAGCTTAGTTTGCAATGGCGCTGGTACAACCTATTATGTCGATCCAGATACTGGCAAAGATTATTGCTTTCACACTGGTTTTTCCACCGTTCCTTGTCCCGGAGGACAAAGGGTGGTGGGGTTCATGGATCAAGACTTGGGTTTGACAGGGGGAGGGCAGCCCTCTCCGATGCGAGTTCCTGTTTGCGCACTCATGCCACCAGGAGCAGGGGGAACCTTAAACTGTGGCGCAAATCAGGTTTTAAAAGGAATTAATGCCGATGGAACTTTAAATTGTGTTGCACTGACCATCGGAGACTTAGAAAATTACTTTACCGGTAATAGCTTTTCATCCTGTGCAGGAGAGCCCAATCGAAGTTTTGCCATTGACTCAGGTTCTATTAACTTAATTTGTCCACCTTAAGGTTATAAAATATGGAGAAAAGGATTAGTCAATATTCACAAACTGGTGCTTCACTTTTACAAGTGATGGCAATGGGGGCTCTGATGAGTGGGTTGGCAGTGTTTGTGGTGACCTCGCAAAAAGAAACATCACGAGCAGTCTTGGGTGATAGCTTTATTCAAGAAACAGTTCTACTCACCGAGCAATTAAGCGGTGTGCTGTCGGATACACAGCGCTGTATGAATATCATGCGCAATAGTTTACCCGGCGATGATATTCGTCTTGAAGTCGGGACTACTCTAACATTAACACGGTTAGTCGGAGATGGGACCGATATAGGAGAGTTGATTCGAGTCAGTGACTATGATCCAGCGAATCCAGATGATCCCCTAGACCCCATAATGACTTATGGAATGAGTGGCAAGATAGTGGTTAACGAAATTGAAATTAGCCGTCCTGACATCTCTAACGCAGAAGTTCGCTTGCTATTGAGTTCCACTGGTCAAGAGACCGCCTTAAGAGAAGTTTACCGAACCATTCGCCTTAGTGTTGAGGGAGATTCCTTGGAGGTGACAAGTTGTTATGGTAATCTCTCTGGCGATATTGATGAGTTGATGTTTCGCTATTGCCAAGGACCAGGTGCTCTTTATGATCCCAGTACGAAGCAGTGTAGCATCGCTGGCTTTGTGCCAGCGCAATGTGATTCGGGGCAGGTGGCTAGAGGAATTGCCGCCTTGCCAGCAAGCCCAGATCCCTATGAGAACTTTAAGTTTACAGTTTTATGTGATGATGCTTCCAGCGGCAGTGTGGATTTAGATACTACCCCTTGTCCTCCCGATCAGATCCCTGTGGGAATCGATGAAGGGTTAGTGCAATGTCGCCCAATCGTTGCGCAAGATATTACTTCGCTGGTGAGCACCGATATCCAAACTTCTTGTTCTATGATTCACCGCTTGCACGTCTCCGGAGGGCAAATTCAGATTGAATGCCAAGACGGACCGCGGTTAGAGTTTGTGGACAAGCCAAACTATGCAGTGCCTGAGAGTGAATTTGAAGTAAGTGTGGCCATGTTTGATGCAGCTACTCAGCAGATTGACACCGGCTTTACCAGTGATATTACCTTGCATGGAGCGTATACTGATGATGAGTGTACTGTAGCCGCCAGTGGTTTTACGGGTACACCTTCTACTGTGAGCGCTGTTGCCGGAGTTTCCACCTTTACAGGACTGGAGTATGATGGCGATGGAAAGATCTATCTAAGAGCGACCGGAGGAGGTGAAGAAGTTTGTTCCAGTGCTATTGATTTTGATTGTGATGAGACTCCTGAACTGAAATGGATTACAATAAATCCTCATTCCTCAGTTGAGGATTATTTAAATAATTTTGGAGGGGGAATACTAGAACCTTTTTTTGAAATACCATCCGGATTAAATAGTTACATAGTAGCAGTTGATGGTAATCTTAATGATTTAAATAGTTCAGCTTTTTATAGTTTGAAAATTCCTTTACCGCGGTTGAGCTCGCTAAATGATTTTCCTAGTACTCAGCAGGTCAAACTGTGTAGCAAAAGAACAACAAGTCCATTTGACTTTATTTGTGGCTCTAATCAATTTTTTCCTGACTTATCAAGTCACTCAGCTCCAAGTACCATCTATATAGATTTTCAAGTCCCTACTGAGTTAGCTTTGTATTCAGCAGAGGCATTTCCAAGTTCGATGCATGGCTACTATGGAGCTGGTGGTGGCTCGATTCCAGCTTTTCCTTATGTGAACTATTGGATGAAGCCAACTCCATACGTTCCTGCAGCATTTCCATTTGGTTACTCAGGAACCTGGCCAATAAGTCAATATAATCCAACAGCAGAAAACTTGGGTAATGCTTATTCTACGAGAGGAGGGGGTGGGCCCAATAATAAAGGTGATTTAGTTCAATATAATTTATCATCTTGTACTAGTGTGGAAAGTGGCCCTATGCCTGACCAAGGAAAGTGGTGTGATTACTTTAAGGTATCTGGTACTGGGTCTTACGCTTTACACGGTCAAGAAATACTTGAGGGAGATAGTAATGCAGTTCTTGAAAAATGGGCAGAAATTCTAATTCATTATGATCACGATTTAGGTAAAATAAGAATAGGTAGTTGGGATGGTTCTAATGTTTCAACCTTGGGAACTGCTGGAATTTTTTCAAGTTTTAATTCTAATTACTCTGATAAATTTATTTTACCTGCGAGAGAGGCAAATGCTTGTCATTTCCCTGGAGGAAAATTTTATATTAAAATTCTTTTTTCAAATGGATATCATATTCGTGCTTATAACAGTGCAGGTACTCTT
>SKGZ01000197.1 GCA_007117175.1 Bacteriovoracales bacterium
AATCCCCATAGCTTTTATGCAGTCATGTCTTTAAAGAAAGTTCAAGGCCTCTCCACCCAAAAATATAAACAAATTTTTGCCAAGCATTTTCCAAGAAAGGATTACCAAATTAAGCTCTCCTCTAACCCTATAGAAAGTCACCTGGCGCTTTTTCAACGATTGCGCCTTTGGTCACATCTGCAAGAAGCGGGATTAATGAATTTAGAAGTGAAGCGAATTCAAGAGAATTTTTTATCAGAGCACCATCAATTCACAAAGGAAAACAAAGATGCTGAAAGCTCTTATCAGACCTTTATTAATATGCTGATTGGAAAAGCGCTACAATTAGAAAGTGCTCACTTGCATGCTTTTCAGTTAATTTATAAGCAAATTCAGGAGAGTCCACAAATTAGCAACCATCAAGTTTTATCCATTCTCTACCCCAAGGATCATTATGCTTTTGTGAAAAGTCAAAATGATCAATTAGATCCATGGATACTGACTGCACTCATCAGACAAGAATCAGCTTTTAACCCCATGGCCCGCTCTCCCGCTGGTGCGTTGGGACTGATGCAATTAATGCCGGCCACTGCCAAAAGATTTAATCGTCGCATTGCCACCGTTGAGCTTCACCAGCCTGAAACCAATATCAAAATTGGTGCTCAGTACTTTGCCAAGCTAATGGATCGCTATCATAACAATCTAGTTTTTGCTCTTGCAGCTTACAATGCAGGAGAGAATAGAGTGGATCAATGGGTAGAAACGTACTTAACCCATGATTCCATTTTGCATAATATTGAATCAATTCCCTACGATGAAACGAGAAAGTACGTGAAGTTAATTTTTAGAAATCTTTATTTCTATAAGAAAATCTATGATGAAAAAGAATTTGATACCGTGAAACTCAATCAAATTTTTGATGTCAAGCTCGGTTTTAAACATTAAAACGAAAGTGAATCACATCGCCATCTTTCACTAAATACTCCTTTCCCTCCATCCGCACTTTTCCCGCTTCCTTGATTTTGGTTTCGCTCTTGTGTTCAAATAAATCCTCACAGTGATAGATCTCCGCTTTAATAAAACCGCGCTCAAAATCCGTATGAATAATGCCGGCACATTCAGGGGCCTTAGACCCAGCAGGAAAAGTCCATGCCCGCACTTCTTTTTCTCCAGCAGTAAAGTAGGTGTGCAGGTTTAAAAGCTCAAATCCCGCTCGCACTAAACGAGAAAGTCCAGATTCTTGCAGGCCAATGCTTTCCATAAATTCATTTCGCTCCTGCTCATCACTTAAGGCCGCAATTTCTGCTTCTAACTGACAACAAATGCGAATGACCTGTGAGCCCTCCTCGGCAGCGATCTTCTCTACCACTTGCACGTATTGATTAGAATCACTTAAAGAGGCTTCGTCCACATTGCAAACATAAAGAACTTTTTTAAGGGTGATCAAATGTAAATCGGCAATGGCCTTTAATTCTTCTTCATCAAGATTTAAGGAGCGAGCTGGCTTTCCCTCCTCTAAAATAGCTGCTAGATTTTGCAAAATAGGCTTGGCAATTTTGGCCCGCTCGCTGACTTTTTTATCTTGAGATTTTAGAAATTTATCGAGTCCCGCTAGGCGCTTGGTCACTGTTTCCAAGTCAGCCAGGCACAATTCAATATTAATAGTCTCAATGTCTCTTTGCGGATCAACTCCACCTTCCACGTGCACCACATTTTCATCATCAAAGCAGCGCACCACATGACAAATGGCCCCTACCTGGCGAATATGGCCAAGAAATTGATTGCCCAGCCCCTCTCCTTTAGAAGCTCCCTTCACTAAACCGGCAATATCCACAAATTCCACCACCGCTGGAATTTTCTTTTGTGGTTTGATCAATTCAGTGATTTTTTGCAAACGATGATCGGGCACTTCCACAATTCCAATATTGGGCTCGATGGTACAAAAAGGGTAATTAGCCGCTTCTGCTGGTGCTTGGGTAAGGGCCTGAAATAAAGTTGATTTTCCCACATTGGGTAGTCCTACGATTCCACAATTTAATCCCACTGTGCACTCCTATGATAAAAGGTTTTTCTTATTATAATAATTTTGCGCACGCTCAAAGCCGTGCTCTAAAAAATAATCTAAGGCCTCACTGGCCCTGGAAAGATAATCTTGCAACATGGATCCTTCCTCTTTCGAAAAATTTGATAAAACCCAGTGGCTGACATCTCCGTGAATGGGACGATCGATTCCCAGGCGCATGCGCATAAAATCATTGCCACCAAAATGCTGACTAATGGATTTCAAACCATTATGGCCAGCTAAGCCCCCCCCATTTTTAAAACCCACCATTCCAAAGGGAAAATCCAGTTCATCTTGCACGATGAGCATATGCTTTTTATCAATTTTTAAAAAATCGGCCAGGGGTCTAGCACTTTCTCCGCTTAAATTCATATAGGTTTGCGGCTTGAGGATATAAATTTTCTTTTGTCGGTGAGTGATCTGAGTATACTCTCCTCTGAACTTCTTCTTCCACTGAGCTGGCTGGCCCAACATGCTTAAAAAATTATCCACCAGCATCCAGGCAATATTATGTCTGGTGTCCTGGTAGCGAGCGCCATAATTTCCCAAAGCTATGATTAAGAAATTTTCCATTCAATTAGACAAAAAGAGAGCTGACTGAGTCGTGGTTAAAGGTTCGGTGAATGGCCTTGGCCAAAATATCGGCTGTGGAAAGCACTGTGATTTTCTGACAAGCTCGAGCCTTCTCGCTGAGAGGAATGGTATCAGTAATAATCACCTGATCAATTTCTTCACATTCTTGAATGCGCTCAATGGCCGGATCACTGAAAATTCCGTGGCTGGCACAGGTGATAATACGGCCACAACCTTCATTTTTAAGTGCCTTTGCCGCTGCCACCAAGGTACCGGCAGTGTCGATCATATCGTCGATAATAATTAAGTCCTTACCAGAGACATCACCCACCACATTATAGGCCTTGGCGGTATTGGGAGCATCTCTTCTTTTATCAATTAAGGCCAGGTCACATTTAAGTTTTTTAGCATAGTGGCGCACTCGCTCTACCCCGCCGGTATCGGGAGAGACACACATGAGCTGGTCTGACTGAGGTGCCACTTCTTTGAACAGATAATTAAGAATCACAGGAGAAGCAAAAATATTATCAAAAGGAATATTAAAAAAGCCCTGAATCTGACCGGCGTGCAGGTCCATGGTGATCACTCGATTGGCACCGGCAACTGTTAATAAATCGGCCACCAGCTTGGCGGTTATAGGAGTTCTAGGATTCACCTTACGATCTTGCCTAGCATACCCAAAGTGTGGAATGACAGCAGTGACTGACGCTGCAGAGGCTCTTCTCAAGGCGTCCAAAGTAATTAAAAGCTCCATCATATTGTCATTGGCGGGATAACAGGTGGATTGAATGACAAAAACATCTGCTCCCCTGACATTTTTTTCAATCTGGCAAAAGGTTTCGCCATTGGCAAAACGCTTAATCTGCGGATTGACCAAAGCCACATCCAAATAATTAGAAATATTACGAGATAACTCTGGATTAGATGTTCCCGAGACCAGAACAATTCGTCTCATAATCACTCCTTATCAAGTTTTGCCTTATTAAATTTGCCTTAAAAAATTGAAGAGAATAGAAAATGGTTGGGGAGGTAGGGATCGAACCCACGCATGACTGGACCAAAACCAGTTGTCTTACCACTTGACGACTCCCCAATATGCACAATGAAAATATGTTATATAGTTTTTCATGGTTTTTGTAAATCACTTTCCCATTGCCTTTTAAACCAAAAACATTTACTTGGCGCACTCAATGGGTAAAAGTGGCATTTGATAATCCAGCACCGCTTTTTCGAAAATTTTATAAGCACTCCACGCCCCAGAGAGTTGTAGGCTCTGATCCGGCAAGCGCACTCCCTCATGGCCCAGCCAAATCAAGGTTAAACTATCCTCACTATAGGCGACAAACCAATTGTCATAGCCATTATTACTGGTGCCAGTCTTACCAAAAAAACGAAAGTCGGCCATGCGCTCATCCACTGCTTTTTGCAAGGTGGTCAATTTCGGATCACTTAGCGCATACAGCACAGTCTCACTCATTAACTGGTCGGCTAAATTAACATCGGTACACTCTTGTTCAATGAAGGTCTGATAAACTTGTGCCAATTGCTCAAAGCTTAATTCAATAGCACCTAAAATCTGGGCAGGATACTGAGCTAAAGGCAATTTTAATTGGGGAATCCAGTCTCTAATTTTTTCTTCAAACACATCAAAACCTATTTGATCGATGAGTCGAATCAGTGGAATATTGCGAGAAAGCTGTAAGGTCTCTAGTAGAGTTAACATTTCTGCCGGATGCTGATAACTCTCCCGCGGAGTCCACTGCCCTGACTTTAAATCCAAAGTCACCGGCCGAGTAGCCACTTCCACATTCCAAGCTAATCCTAAGTCGCGCAAGGCCCTGACCCAAATAGGCTTAAGAATACTGCCCACTTGATGAAACTCTGCTGACAAGGCCTGTTCAAAGTCCCTTTCAATCTTGGAATAATAGAAAAAAGCTTTTTCTGCCTCTTGATAATGATAGATCTTAAAGGCCAAATCTGCTTGCTGTAAATGCTCTCGTTTTTTAAAGTCATTTAAAACATCATGACCTGCTCGGACCAACGGATAAATTTTTTCCAACTCAGCTGATCCATATCGAGGTCTGAGAATTTCAGTAATAATTTTTAAATCTTGACTCTGCTCTCTTTTCTTTAATTGCTCTTGCCATTCACTCCACTTTTCATCACCCCAAAGCTGCTTTTTTTCTAATTGAGAAATCATATTCTTATTGAGCAAGGTCTCAAAAACTAAGTCAGCCCTTTGTCGCAAGCGATCGGGATGGCGAAGAGGGTGAAAAAGATAAGGTCCTTTGAGCATGGCCACCAAAATGGAAGACTCATAATCATCTAGAAAATCAGGTTTCTTATTAAAATACATTTGGCTGGCTGCATACACTCCCTTGATGGCCACTCCTCCCAAACTGGCCCATTCAATTTCGTTAAAATAGCCCTGTAAGATTTCTTCTTTTTCAAAGCGATAATCAATATAAAAAGAAAGAATGATTTCATTAAACTTACGCCATAAACTTTTTTCTGAACTCAAGTACAGATTTCTCACTAATTGTTGAGTGAGCGTTGAGCCCCCTTGCACCAATTTCCACTGGCGCAAATCCACCCACAGGGCCCGCAAGATTCCAATCAAATCCACTCCCTGGTGTTCCAAGAAGCGAAGATCCTCAATTCCCATTAACCCCTTCCACAAACTAGAGGGAATTTGATGAAAATAGACACGCTGCTGGTAGCAATAAAATCGCTGACAATCGTTATAATCATCAAAGCTCATTCTTTGCTCTGCACCAACCCGCGCTAAGCGCTGCAAGGTGGGCCCATCTTTTTCCAATAGGAAATCTTCTTCGTGCACTGTGGTAGAAATGAGAACCATTGCATAGAGCGCTAAGGCAAAGCTGGCAGCTGCCATCCAACTAAATATATAGAATATTAATCTCAATCCGCTCATTGCCACTTTTTCCCGATTCCACTAAGATGAAACCATTCTTTTTCTTTAATTTTAAGGAGATTACCTTGAAAGCTCTAGGTTTTATTTTAATTTTTTCCACCTTGATTTTAGCCCCATTCAGCGCTCGGGCACTGCCCATTGATTGGAACGGGTCTTTGAGCTATGAATCGATCCGAATTAATAATTATCGGCACACCAAAGGCGAGGCTCCCACAGGGGTGGGAAGTCAGGCCATTGCCGGAGATAATGATAATGCCTTTATCCAAAACTATGTTTTTCGCTTGGCACCCAGTTTGATTGTCAACGATCACGTCAGCATGAAAGGTGAATTTTCTGTAGGGGATGCTCGTGGTAATTTAATGGGTCAAGACACCGCGGTCACTCGTAGTGATGGATCTCGTGGAGCTTCTAATTACTTTCAAAATAACCCTGGCGGCAATTCCGCGCTGAATGTCAATCAACTCTATATGGAAATTTACTCAGAGACGGCCACCTATCGAGTGGGTAAGTTTTCACGTCACTGGGGACTTGGGGCAGTGATCAACGGTGGCCACAACGCTCTAGATAAGTTCTTTAGCTCTTATGAAGGCTTAGAGGCGCGGGTGAATATTGGAAACTTCTACGTCACTCCCTATATGGTGAATATTAGCAATGGTGATCGCCTCACCCGTACAGGAGAGGCTAGAGAAATTGGACTGGAGCTACTCTACGATAATCCCGACAAGGATTTGATGATTGGAGCTCACCTCTCCAAGCGAAATACTGGTGGGGAGAATACTCTTTATCGCAATCTGCAAGACCCAACCGATCCCATGAGTTCTTTTCATCAAGGTGTCTCTTCAGTCAAACACATGAATCTTTTTGCTCAGCGCTACTTTGGAGATCTCAAAGTTGGTTTAGAGGTGCCAATCGTCAGTGGAGATTTTGGAACAATCTACGATCCTGACACTATGTCTAGTGTGGATGCCACCTCACTTATTTTTGAAACTTCTTATGAAATGAATTCTAATTGGACCTTTGATGCCCACTTTGGTCATATTGCTGGGGATGACGCCTCCACCAACACCTTCACTGCTCAGTACCTACATCCTAATTATCATATTGCAGAAGTGATGTTTCGCTATAACCTGCATGCAGCCATGAACACTCAAGAGCATAATATTTTTGAATCTTCGCTCACTAATATGCAATACCTGCGCCTGGCCTCTCACTATCACTCAGGGCTGTGGACATGGCACTTTGCCTTTATTACTGCTAAGGCCAATGAGACTGCACAAGCCGACAATAGAGCTTGGCAGCACCAAGAGTCTTATTCTTTTGACAGTGTGGAAAATCAATCGGATGCACTGGGCTGGGAAGTGGATTTATCCTTTGACTATCAATGGAACCCCAATCTATTAATGAGCGGTTACTTTGCGTTTTATAATGTGGGGGACTACTTTGCCTTCACCAATGGCAACGGCAATATGGATCTTTCCAACGATCTCTCGGTAGGAATTAGACTGGCCCTTACCTTTTAGACTCTTATTAATTTTGCTTAATAAATCTTTGATGGAATTGGGCAAGCAGCTGCTGAACATTACTTAAAACTCTCATATACTTGTCACGATCAAACTGACTAACACTGGTGCAACTATCCCCATCATCAAAAGCATCTTTAATTTTGGCAAGTTCCCTGTAAACTTCAGGGCGATAAATGAATCGATATTGTTGATTGTCTAAGAGTAATAATGACTCTAAAGCCGACTGACTTTTACTGATTTGAAAACAAAGAAAGTGAGCTGGAAAACCACCTTTCCTTTTCAATGTAGCGTTTTCTTGAGAGTTCTCAATGGATATTTCTAATCGAGCCAAAAAGTCCATCTGCTGCTCAACTAAACTCTCCGCCAAGGGATCCATCAGCATGGCCTGTTGATCATTACCCTTGGCCAATGCCGACAGAGAAAAGAGACAGACAAATAAGACAATGAGAAATATTTCTTGCTTAAATTGACCTAAAAGCACACTGGACCTTCCTTTATCATAGAAAAATAGCTTATAGCACAGATTAGCATGCTCATCCACAAACCCTGTATTTTTTACAGCTGTTTGATACGCCCTTTTATAAGGTACGCCATCCTTTCTTTTTATAAGGTACGCCATCCTTTCTCAAATCTGAGAAAGGATGGCGTACCTTTGACTGAGAAAGGATGGCGTACCTTTGACTCTTGACAGTCTTGTTTTAAGGACCATTTTTATAAGTAAGTCATAAAATAAGGAGGTCTTTATGATGAAATTAAAAACATCAACCGATCACACTTTACTTGACCAAATTACTCTCAATCAAATTGGAGTCAATCTTGACGATCGGCACAAATTCTTAATGCGAGCAAGGCTCTCAGAATTAAACGAAAAGCTGCCAAATTTATGCAGCATTAACCTTACCTTTAGTCGTTATCGCAAGAAAATCAAAGGCCATTTGAGTATTAAAAGAAATGGCACACTCTTCTTTGCCAGCGCCATAGGAAAAAATCCATTATACATTTTTGAACAAATAGAAAGTGAAATTATCCAACAGGTTTTAATATGGAAAAAACAAAGAAATCTCTACTTCCTGCAAAACATCCCCTCTAGGTTAACGGGTTGAATAACCCGTTAACCTAGAGTTGACGGATACGCCCTAATTTAATCTTTTTTTG
>SKGZ01000020.1 GCA_007117175.1 Bacteriovoracales bacterium
AAATCTCTCCCCCCACATCTACCAGATGATTTTCTAGCCCGCGCTCGGTTAACATGCGAGAAATGAGATCAGAAGCATAGCCTGGAGCCACCGAATTAAAATTGAGCTGGGTACCAGAGTGCAGCTTGGTTAGCCTTAAAGGATTCTCATGCAATTGAATTTTGTCCATTCCCACTGTCTGCATCACTTTTTGCAATTGCTCCTTAGCAGGAAGCTGTTCTAGAGAGCGATGGTCTCCAAAACCCCAGAGTTGATAAAGTGCGCCGCCTGCAGGATCAAAAACACCATTAGTTTCCAGCCAAATCTCTTGGGATTTTTCAATCAATTGAAAAAAGTTTTCACTGATTTCAAACTGCTCATTTTGATCCGCTTGGTTAATGGCCAAAATCAATGAGTCATCGCGATAGGTGGAAAGTTCCCAATCAAAATTTTCAAAAAAAGCTTCAATCTCAGATCGCAAAAATTGGATGGGAATATCTTCAGCTGAAGAGATCTTAATAGAATAGGTGGATCCCATGGTTTTGCCATTGATTTCCCAAATTCTCTCATCTTTTTCAAGGGGGATTTTATGGTAAAGACCAAAGATTGCGCCCGCTAAAAAAAGCAGCACAATGACTCTCTTCATGGCCTGTAAGCCAGTCATTAGCCACCAAAATCATCAAGTGCAATATTCTCAGGCTCAACACCGATATTGATTAACATATCAATCACGGCCTTATTCATCATAGGTGGGCCACAAAGATAGTACTCACAATCTTCTGGAGCTGGGTGATCTTTTAGATAAGAATCATACAAGACCTGATGAATAAACCCTGTTTTACCGGTCCAATTATCTTCAGGCTTGGGCTCAGAAAGGGCCACATGCCAAGTGAAGTTTTCATTCTCTTCTTGAATTTTATCAAAGTCTTCAGTGTAGAACATTTCTCTTAAAGAGCGAGCTCCATACCAAAAGGAAACCTTGCGCTTAGTGTGAATACGCTTAAATTGATCAAAGATATGAGAGCGCATGGGGGCCATACCTGCTCCACCACCAATAAAGACCATCTCATTGTCAGTTTCTTTGGCAAAGAACTCACCAAAGGGACCAGAAATAGTCACTTCATCACCTGGCTTTAAGTCAAAAATATAAGAAGACATCTGCCCAGGAGGCGCATCGGGAAGCCTTGGAGGAGGAGTAGCAATACGAACATTGAGCATGATGATACCATACTCTTCGGGGTAATTAGCCATAGAGTAGGCTCGCACCACAGGCTCCTTTACCACCGATTTATACTGCCATAAATTATACTGATCCCATTCATCGCGATACTCATCTTCGACGATAAAGTTTTTGTAATCGGCTACGTGAGGCGGGGCTTCAATTTGAATAAAACCACCTGCTCTAAAAGGAACAGCTTCTCCTTCAGGTAACTCCAAAACTAATTCTTTAATAAAGGTTGCCACATTATGATTAGAACGAACCTTACACTTCCACTTTTTCACGCCAAAAACTTCATCGGGAACCACAATATCCATATTGTCTTTACAAGTGACTTGGCAAGAAAGTCGAACTCCTTCTTTGGCTTCGCGGCGATTAATGTGAGATTCCTCGGTGGAAAGAATATCTCCGCCCCCCGATTTGACCACCACTTTACACTGAGCGCAGGTTCCCCCGCCACCACAAGCCGAAGATAAAAATATTTTTTCCCCCGCTAAAACACCCAAAAGTTTTCCACCAGCTGGCACTTCAATTTGTTTTTCGCCGTTAATATTAATCTTAATATTTCCAGATGCTACAAGCTTTGAGCGAGCGATCAGAATAATTAAAACCAGGGCAAGCACAACTGCGGTGAACATCACCACTGCAATTAAGATTTCGTTCATAATTGGATTCCTCCAAAACACATAAAGACAATGGCCATCAGACCGCAAACCATAAAGGTCGTTCCTAGACCTCTCAGACCATGTGGAATATCACTGTAATTTAAACGCTCACGAACTCCCGCTAAAGCGGCAATGGCCAGCGCCCAGCCCACTCCAGAGCTAAAACCGTAAACCACACTCTCAGTGAAGGTGTATTCTCTTTCCACCATAAAAAGTGAGCCACCAAAAATAGCACAATTCACGGTGATTAATGGTAAGAAAATTCCTAAGGTGTTATAAAGTTTGGGAAAATAACGATCTAAGGCCATCTCTAGAATCTGCACCAAGGCAGCAATCACCGCAATATAACTAATCAAACCTAGAAAAGACAAATCGACTTCGGGGTAACCTGCCCAAGCCAAGGCTCCCTCTTTGAGAAAGTAATTATAAAGTAAATTATTCACAGGAACAGTGACTGTCATCACCACAATCACTGCCACCCCTAGGCCCAAAGAAGTATCAACCTTTTTAGAAACTGCCACGAAGGTACACATTCCCAAAAAATAAGTCAGGGCGAGGTTTTCGATGAAAATACCTTGTACAAACATGCTTAAATAATGCTCTAACATAATGCAGTCCTTTTAATTTTCTTCTAATTGACTAGAGTCAAAACAACGAATCACCCAAATGATAAAACCAATCAAGAAAAAAGCACTGGGGGGTAAAATCATTAAGCCATTACTTTGATACCAGCCACCATCTCTAACTAGCTCAAAAAGAGGGTAGCCCATCAGTGTTCCCGAGCCGAAAAGTTCCCTGAAGACACCCACCACAATAAGAATAAAACTATAGCCAAGTCCATTGCCCAAACCATCTAAAATACTGGCCCAAGGCCCACTTTTCATGGCAAACCCTTCAGTTCTTCCCATGATGATACAATTAGTGATGATTAACCCCACATAGACGGCCATACTTTTATAGGTCTCATAGACATAGGCTTTCATCAGCTGCTCAGCAATAATCACCATGGAAGCAATAATTGTCATCTGCACAATAATACGAATACTGCCCGGAACAATATTGCGAATTAAACTCACAAAGAGATTGGAAAAAATTAATACAAAAATCACACCTACACACATCACTAAAACGTTTTCCACCTGAACGGTAACCGCAAGAGCTGAGCAAATCCCCAGCATCTGTAGGGCGATAGGATTATTGCGAAAGATGGGATCAAAAATCAGTTCTTTAATTTTCATATTTCTTCCCCGATGTTTTCATTATCACGTAAGCTAGCCAAATAAACCCCGTAGCCACTTTCTCCTAACCAATACTGCAAGGAATTATCAATTCCATTGCTGGTAATAGTCGATCCAGAAAGGGCATCAATATGGTGTTCATAACCACTCTGACCAGGCTCCTTGGAAACCTTGGAAACCCTGATCGCTGGTTGCCACTCTTCATCAAAAACTTTTTTACCAATCCACGATTCCTTCCATTTGGGATTATCCACTTCTCCACCTAAACCTGGAGTTTCTCCGTGAGAGTAATAAGCAAAGCCCGCGACAGTTTTAGTGTCAGCCTTAAGAGCAAGAAAACCTCTCATTGTCGACCACAATCCTTTAGAGGTAATCGGCAGTATAATTTTATCCAACTCTGCCTCATCATTCTTCACTAAATACACTTTGGCGTACTTAGGTCGCCTTAAGAGATTACCTACATCTTCACTGTCGGGAATGCGAATGCTCAGTTCAGGATCCTTAATTGCCTTTTCCGGATTAAATTCATTGGCATCGATATGATCCATTTCCTCGCCTGTTTCAAAATCCACAAGAATGACTTCAATGTCCTCAAAAACTTCATCTATATCAATACCTTCTTGGTACATTCCAGCAGCGCTTAAAATACTCTTTTTCAAATCTAGATCAGCATTCTTTACCTGCATTGGCTTAAACTTCACAGCGACACCTGCCACCATAATGGAGCAAACCAAGCACAAGCCTAATGCCACCATAATTGTTTTAATTGGACTCTCAGACATTGCGGGCCATCCTTCTTTTTATATTGGAGTTAATGACAAAATAATCAATCAAGGGAGCAAAGGTATTCATAAAGAGAATGGCTAACATCCACCCTTCTGGGTACGCTGGATTTAAGCATCTCACAATAATTCCTAGAACCCCAATGAAGAAACCGTAGATCCAGCGACCTGTATTGGTCATTGCCGCACTGACAGGATCAGTGGCCATAAAAACAGCAGCAAAAGCAAAGCTTCCTAATGCAAACTGCCACATGGGGGAGACATTAAACCAAGGATTGGTTTCACTGCCAATAAAGTTCATCAGCCAAGTCATACTGACCATACCAATCAATGTTCCCAGCATCACCCGCCAAGAACCTATTTTAGTGATAATTAAAAAAGCAGCACCAAACAAACAGGCAAGCTTAGAGGTTTCCCCCATTGAGCCTGGTACTAGGCCAATAAAATTATCCCACCAGCTATATTCCAGAGCTGCAATTCCCCCTTGAGCCACTTGAGAAAGAGCAGTCGCCCCAGAGTAACCATCTACTGCTGTCCACACCGCATCACCAGAAATCTGCGCAGGATAAGCAAAGAAAAGAAAGACCCGAGCGGTCAGCGCTGGATTTAAAAAGTTTTTACCAGTTCCACCAAAGATTTCCTTGCCGATGACCACGCCAAAAGAAATTCCTACTGCCACCTGCCAAAGAGGGATATTGGGTGGCAAAGTGAGGGGAAAAAGCATTCCTGTTACGAGGAATCCTTCGTTAATCTCGTGCTTTCTCACAATACAGAATAAGGCTTCCCACAATCCCCCTACGATATTGGTCACTAAAAAAACGGGGATAAAATAAAGGGCCCCATAGAGAATATTGGAAATCAAAGACGATGAACTAAAAGCAATGCCTAGTGAACTCATAATATCAGCACGCCAACCTTGAGGAGCAAACTGGCCACTTTCATAAATCAAATTAGCCTGATAACCAGTGTTGAACATGGCCATAAAGATACAGGGAATTAATGCCACCACCACAAAGACCATGGTGCGCTTTAAATCAATACCATCGCGAACGTGGGCAGTATTAGCAGTGACACTGGAAGGAGTAAAAATAAATGTATCCACCGCCTCATAGAGTGGATAGAGCTTTTCTAGTTTTCCGCCCTGCTCGAATAGGTGTTTTTGATCTTCAAATAAACGCTCTAAAGCCTTCATATTCACTATCCTTCTTTTTCAATAATATCTAAGTTCTCTCTTAAGACTGGCCCCAATTCGTTTTTACAAGGATCCACAAATGAGCACAGTGCTAAGTCTTCCTCGTCCAACTCTAGCGCACCTAATTGGGTCGCACGCTCTGTATTTTTCATCAAGAGAGCTTGAATGAGATGAGTTGGCAAAATATCTAATGGCATCACTTTCTCAAAAGCACCTGTGGGCACAATTGCTCTTAATGAACCGTTGGTATTGGTTGTAAAAGAAAATTTCTTAGCTGGGAAAAGCTTCGATAGAAAAACCGGTTTAAAAGAATACTTATTCAGACCCGGTGATTGCCAGCCCAAAAACTCTCTTTCTGTGCCCTCTTTGATTAAGGTCATTTGCCGGTGATAGCGCCCTAAGAAATTAAACTCTTCGCTGGCAGTTCGACCACCAAAAACTGAGCCAGAGATTAAGCGCGCTTTGTCTTGCTTGAGTTGATCTTTGGCTAAGTCACTTAAGCACGCACCCACTCGAGTCAAAAAGATTTTTGGTTCTTTGGCCAAGGGCCCGGCCATGGAGATCATTCGCTCCAAAAGATTTTGCCCTGTTGAGAGCAGATGTCCTAAGGCTACCACGTCTTGCAGATCCACATGCCACACTCTCTTAGCCTCACTGACTGGACGGATAAAATGAATATGAGTTCCCACATTACCTGCAGGGTGAACCCCACTAAAGTGATGGAGAGTGCTTCGAGTTAAACCATCTAAAACTTGCTGATCATTAAAACCTTTTTCAGCACAGACATGCACTGGTACTGAAAATAATTTTTCTAAAACTTTTAAACCGCGATTAAACTCCTTACCTCTCTTCTCAAGATAAAGTGTCGGCTTAGCAGCCAAAGGTTGAGTGTCCATCATATTCACGAAAATAGCACAAGGGACATCCTGCACATGGGGTATTTTAGAAAAAGGACGAGTGCGAAATGAAGTCCACCAACCAGACTCCGCTAAAAGTGCAATCAGCTCTTGCTGATTATAGCTGGAGAGCTCCGCCCCTTTGTAGCTAGAAAAATCAGCTCTTCGATCTCCTTCATTACTCACAACAACACTTAATAACTTTCTTTTTTCTCCTCGGTGAATGGCCAAAACTTTTCCATTAGCAGGTGAGACGAATTGAACAGTGTCATTTAATTTGTGTACAAATAAAGGCTGACCAATTTTAACCTCATCCCCTTCTTGCACCAGCATCTTAGGTTTAAGGCCCAAATAGTCATCGGCCACTAAAGCAAAACGGCTAATGTTGGCATTAAAATTTGTGATTTGTTGTTGAGGCTCTCCCATAATTGGCAGATCCATACCCTTCTTGATAGTCACCATGAGTAAAACCCTTAAAAGTTAATAAGTTCAAATACGTTATCAACTTACCAGATATTTGCTTTGAGGAAAACAATAAATGGACAAAGGTATAACTTCGGATATCATTTTTTTAGTTTTTCACTTAAGTTCTGTAGACTGCATTTTTCGATTTCATAAGGACGCATCATTTGAGCAAAACTTTGATGAGTGGCTGACTTCCATTTGGCGGTTCTTCCATCGCTAATCACCACTTGCCCACTGTCACTAGCACTGCGAATGAGCCTTCCCAGTTTTTGCAGTAAAAGCTTGGCACGAGTCACTAAAAAATAATCTTGAAACTCATTGCCAAATTTTTCTTGAAATCTCTGCCGTCTTTTTTGGGTTAATAAATCAAAAGACAAATCCGGAATTTTATCCACATAAATAAATTTCAATAAATCCCCTGGCAGATCAATTCCTTCTGAAAATGCCTCTTTACCCAATAAAATTGCCTTACTTGCCTTCTTAAAATCCTCCACCGTAGTTTTACCCATTCCTTGATAAAATAATTGGATGTCTGTGCTTGCTAGAGTCTGCAGTAAAACCTCTCTGGCCTTCTCAAAACGAATATTAGAAGAAAAAAGCAAGAGTGATTTTCCTGATAAATTCATGATATGGGGAATAATCAAATCCATAATAGTAGGGATAAACTCCTCACTATTCATATTGGGAGTGTCATCCACTAAATAAACCTGTGCACTTTTTTGATAATCAAAAATAGGTGGTAGTACTAATGCTGATTCAAAGCGCTTGGCCTGTTCTAGTAAGTGATAACCTGTGGACCAATCCAGTAACTGAGAACCAAAGTCTCCCTGAAGTGTCATCAAGGTCGCAGAATTGAGAATCACCGCGTGACGATCTTGATAGATCATCTCTTTTGCTTTTTCTGTGGCCTCAATGGGTGTGGATTTTAAAATAAACCCCTCAGACTTAAGAAATTTCATCACTCTGCAATGTTCTGGATTGTCAGTTAAAATTTCTTGAAAAGTGTCCAGCAAGTCTTGCAGTTTCAGGTAAAAATTTTCAAAACGATTCAAGGCCATTAATTGCTCATCTTGAAAATTGCGTTGCTCGATTTTCTGGTAAGACTTTGTTAATTGATCTGAATAATTTTTTAAGCAATCAAACAGAGAATCCAAATGATTTTTAATCATCACCCCTAATTCACTATGGGGTAATTTAAACTCTCGTTCATTCCAAAAGACCTCTTGATAGCGAGGTTGATCTTGAAAAAACCTTTCCATCAAAGAATCAAGTGGATCAAACTCTTCTTGAATTTTTTTCTTCAATCGCTCCAAGTCATTTTGCAAAGACTTAATTTGATTTTCCCCAATCTCCAATTGGCGTAAAAGAAAAAGCAAGGCGCCCATATGCCAACCTGAAATCAAGCTTTGCAAGAAAACCTGAAGCTCCTTACTTTGAATTTCATAGCTAATCGCACTATCTAAGTATGATTCTAAGCGATGTGCTTCATCTATAATCACCGAATCAGCTTGCGGTAAGCTTTGTGGCCAATTAAAAAATAAAGCATGGTTCACAATTAAAAGATCCGCCTGGCGGGCCTTTAAAATTGATTCACGATAAGAGCATCCTTTCTCATAGGGACAATCACTTCCCAAACAGGCCCTGGCATTTAATTGAATTAGTTTTTGCCTGTGCTGCCACTGAGGAAGACTTTTACTGAGTACATAGGGAATGGAATCAGTGGTGATAAAATCAC
>SKGZ01000185.1 GCA_007117175.1 Bacteriovoracales bacterium
AGAGTGCAGCCAACAATTTGATGAGATCACAACCTCTTGTATTGAAAAGTATAAGGACTCTCTTGCCCAAAAATCTTTTTATCTAAAAGATCTTAAAATTGGTGATGTCTATTTTTATCAAACGGACTTAGGACACCTGGGTAAGATCATGATTCAAGGTGTCGAAAAAAATAATAGAGAGTGTACCCTCTATTTTTCAGTGCAAACATTTCAAAAAAATGCTCCTTATAGTTTATCAACGACTAGAAGCATTGAAAATAAGATGGGACTTTGGACAACTAGTGAGATTAACTTAGATGGAGTTGGATCAAAGTACGACCTAGTCTTAACAAGAGAGAACGATCAGTGTTTGTTAGGAGCAACTGCAGGGACAATTACCTTTTATAAAAATCTAGATGGCTCCGGACAATTAAGTCGAAATTTTGTGTTATTGCTAAGTTTTCTCATTTTACTAGGGATTGCAGTTTTTCTAATCGCTCATAATATTTTTAAAGAAGAGGGTGAGTTTCAGGTTTCGGAAAATCTAGATGAATTTTCGAAAGACAGCAAGTCTGTTAAAGAAGACCTTGGTATTGTTCACAAGGTTTCAAAGCCACTTTATAAGCGTTACTTTTTAGGTATTGTCAGTGGGATGAAAAAACGGCGGCAGATTAAGGAAAAATATAAAAGATTATTAGCGAATGCTGGATTGACTAAAGTCATGACCCCCGAAGATTTTTTTGCATGGAAGTTGTTGTTGATCTTGTTTTTTCCTGTTGTTTTTTTATTATCACGCTATTTTTTAGAAGCAGATTGGCCCTTAGTTCTAACCCCTATTTCATCTGTGGTCGGTTTTGTATACCCGGACATATGGTTAAAGGGAAGAATTGATAATAGGAAAGAAGAAATAGAGGTTGCCATGCCTTTCATCGTTGATATGTTGGCACTTTCAACTGAAGCAGGTTTGGATTTTTTAGCAGCAATGAACCGTGTTGTCGAAAAAGCACCTGCCAGTGCATTAGTTGATGAATTCAAGACATTGATTAATGAAAATAGACTTGGCTCGAGTCGAACAGAAGTGCTTAGACAGCTATCATGGAGGGTCAATACTCAATCTGTTGCATCTTTTTCTGCAACCTTAATTGCGGCAAGTAGTATGGGGACCACCGTAGCTCCTATCCTGAAAGAGTTATCTAGAGGGATCAGACAAGCAAAGTCGGCACAGGTAGAAAAAAAAGCAGCTCAAGCCTCAAGTAAGCTGATTATCATTATGATTTTTACCATTCTGCCAGCCGTTATGATCTTAGTTGCGGGGTCATTTATAATTGAATTTGTCTCAGGTTAAAAATGAATATTGGAAAATTAATGATACATGGCCAGAGGATAGATTTAGTGGAAGCGAATACTTTTGCATCTAGATTAAAAGGATTATTAGGCACTCAAAAACCGCCACTCGATGGAATCATCATCTATCCTTGTCAGTCCATTCACACTTTTTTTATGAATTATTCTATTGATGTCTTTTTTTTAACAAGAGAATTAAGGCTACTAAAGTCTTATAGAGCTTTAAGACCGTGGAGACATACATTGTTTTATCCTAATGCATTTTATGTCATTGAAACTGCGGTTAATCTGTTGCCAACAGCTCTTAAAAAGAATGATCAGTTTGAGTGGGTTAAGGAGAGCTCTAATGTTTAAACTGGTTGGAGTGGGCGGAAAAGTGAGAGGAAAAGAGTTTATCATCGACGAGGGAATCAATAGCTTTGGTCGATCGTCTCAATGCACCCACCAACTGAGTTTGAGTGGAGTCTCAAAAAAACACTTCCAAGTTAATTTAGAAGCTGGAAGGATAGAGATTAAAGATCTTGGTAGTGCCAATGGTACCATTGTCAATAACAAGGTTATTAAGCGAAGAGATTTACAAGTTAACGACTTAATTGCTTTGCCCAACGGCGTATTAAAACTAATTTATAGTAGAGATGATATCTCTGAAAATGAATCGTTTGAAGCCGAAATGATCGATAGTGAACAAGAAAGTTCACTCGTTAAAAAGCCTATTTGGTTTTTTAAAACCAAAGTTATGCCTGTTATCTATCAAATGAATGAAGCTTATGAATGGAAATATCTCTTAGGAATTTTTCTATTTTTATTCTTGAGTATAAATATTTTTTTAACAATTGGTCCCATTTTGCAAGATACAAATAAATTACTCTTGTCTGAAATAAGAATGCGTGGATCTCAGTATGTTTCAGAGGTGGCCAGGGTTAATTCAGGGGCCCTCAGTAGAGGTGAATTTGATAAGATCGATACACTTTTTCTAGATAGTTCCAAGGACATTACTTCCTATTTACTTTTTGATCGAGAGGGTAGGATTTTAAGGCCAAAAATTTATGAACATCAATATTTTAGCGACTCTTTTGCAGTAGAAGCTAGAAACTGGATTTCACAAAAGAGAGAGAATTATCAAAAGGATTACTTTCAAAGGTTAAGTGATGGCACAATCGGTGTTGCAAGAGCAATCTTGGGTAGGAGGGGGCAGTCTTTAAATGAAGAGATTATGGGATACATTGTCTTACATTTCACGCCTACCTCACTAGCAATTAAAAATGCGAATAGCAGGAGAGCCTATCTTGTCTCTTTAGCTCTGTCTTGTGCTGTCGGGTTAATATTTTTTGGATTTATTTATTATTCCACTGTCAATCCGATTAACGAACTTAAAAACAAAATTGAAGATTTCCAAAGAGGGAAAATAAAAGAAATTGATTTGCAACATCTCATGCAGGAAATCAAGCCTCTGACATTTGTGATTAACTCAATACTCATAAGGAATAGAGAATTAACTGAATCTGAAACAGGTGAAGTCTTTGAAGCTGAAGACGATAGGCCTTATTTAAATTTGATGAAGGATATCTGTCAGATGAGTGGAGGAGCAGTCTTAATTCTTGATTCTGAAAAAAATATATCAGCTTTAAACTATGAAGGTGAAGAGTTGATGGGGATTCGCGAGAGTCTTGCCAGTGGTACCAACCTGCTTGATACACTGAGAGAACAGGGAATGGCAGCGACTATTTTAGATTTGTGTGATCAGTCTGCAGCAGATCAGGGTGATTTAAAAGAGGACCACTATGAGATAGGCGGTGTAGATCATCGTGTTTTAGTAAGGGCCTTAAGTGGCGTTAAGGATCAATTTAATAAAGGTTATATAGTTACTTTTATAAGAGAGTAGAATGGGTGAATTAAAGGTATTCAAAGAGCAGAAAGAACTTTCTGAAACAAAGAAAGAGCTGACGGTCAGTGTTAGAGAACGTCTTGTTTGTCTTACTGGAGAGAAAAGAGGTAAAGCGTATCCACTAAAAATTGATCGTGTGGTGATTGGAAGATCTCCTCATTGTCATATCACTGTTGATGATAAAAAAGCATCGAGAGAGCATGTAGAGATAGTAAGGATTAAAAATAATTTTATCATTTCGGATTTGGGTTCCCAAAATGGAATATTTGTCAATGGTAAGAAGGTCAAACAGCAGCAACTTGCTGCTGGAGATAAGTTTTCAGTTGGCGAAACAGTTTACGAATTTAAAACAGGGCACTCTCAACCAGCAAGTCATCAAAAAGTCAAAACGCCAGAAAAAAACGAAAAATCGAGGAAACTGATTTTTGTTATTTTTGCCGTTGGAGTGATTTTTTTACTTTTTTTAATTCCGGAGGAATCTGTTGAAAAAAATGATATGGCTGTTGAAAAAAACGAGCAAAGTTATGATTTAACTGAGATTAATCCTGAATTGATGAAAAAAATACAGAAAAAGAAAATATCAGAGGATAAAGAATTAAATAAACAAGTAGAGGCAATTATCAAAAGAGGTCTAAGGGAGCTAAGAGAGGAAAATTATTTTAGAGCTATAAGTGAGTTTCAACATGCGAAGAGTCTTGATCAAAATAATTCTCAAGCTAATTTCTATTTAAGGAAAACTAATGATGAGCTTGACGATGTGATTAAAAAATATAATATGAGTGCCCTGCGAGAAATAGAAGCCTTAGGTTACCGTAAAGCAATAGTCTCTTATTGCGCTATCATTAGGCTTTTACATAACTACCCTGAAGATGAGCGTTACCAAGCAGCAGAATTAAATATAAAGAAACTTGAACAAATTTTAGGATTGGAATCCGGTGAAGTGCAGTGTTTACAAAAATAATAAACTGCTAGAGAGTTTTGACTTCTCTTCAGTTGCATCTAATAACGAAAGTCTATTTATTGGAAGGGGAGAGGATTGCAATATTAGACTAGATGATCAACAGATTTCAAGAGAGTACGCTGAAATTAGCTTTGAGAATAAGCCTACTTTAAAAAAAATAGCTGATGATGCCATGATTTTAGTGAGTGGCGCGGTTTTGACTGAACCGATTGAATTAAGCGTGGGAGATCAAATTGTCATTGGAGTGCATCAAATATTAATAGATGAGTTCAGTGAGCAGCAAGCAGAACAAACACAGGAGATTGAGAAAGAAGAAGACACTAATTTTGAGAATGAGCTCACCAAAGAGATTAACTTAGAAGAAATGAAGACAGATCTTTCAAATGACTGGGGTGAAGACTTGGATCTTGAGGGTGATAAGTCATTGAACCAAACTTTTGATATTCAGGAGACTACCACGCAGACAGATCAAACCCAAAACTTTGATGATAATGACATTGTTGAAAATAAACAACTGTCTGCAGAAATAGATGAGTTTACCAATGAGCATACAAGACTGATGAGTGACTTTATTCAATTTGTCTTGAAGGTCAAAAGTGAATTCTGTGACTTCGATGAATTTGTGCTTGAAAAGGCTAAAATAATTATTGGACGTGATGATCAAATGGAGTTTCACTTGCCGGACCCCCAGGTCTCGTCTCAACATGCCTGTCTGATGGTTGAAAATGGCAAGTGTTTTATAGAAGATCTTGATTCTATTAATGGAACTTACGTTAATAATGAATTTATTAAAGGACGAGTAGAGCTCAATCCAGGTGATTCAATTATCATAGGGGAAACCTTTTTGACTCTTGAGGTTTACTCCGAGCAGTTGGCTAGGGAATCCGATTCCCTCATGCCAGTTGAGTCAGATGAAATTGAAGAGGAATTAGATCTTGATTCAGAGGGGCAATCACTTTCTCAAGAAGGTGCTGATAGGCAAAAGGCTTCAGGCCTACAAGGTTTTCTGGCAGATTTAAAGGCCAATCCTCGCAAAAGAACTCTTTACCTAGCAGTTCTTTTGTTATTAGTTTTTTTATTTTTGTTTGATGAGGATGATGATATCGCTCCAGCTGCAGCTACTCCAAGTCCTAAGGCAAAGCAGTTATCTGATAAAAAGGTTGATTCACAGAAAAGTACAGAGGATGAGCAGCCTCGTTTTAGTAATAAACAGCTAGAGTATATGGAGTCACATTACCTGATCGCTAAATCTCATATTGATGAGGGGGATTTTGCGCAAGCTTTAAAAGAAATTGAACTGGTACAAGCAATTGATCCTGAATACAAGCAAATTAAAGATCTATTAGTTGTCGCTAAAGATGGTCTGGCTCGTTTAGAAGAGCAGGAAAGAAAAAGAAGAGAAGATGAAGAGAGAGAAAAAAGAAGAATTCAAGTGGATCAACTAGTTAAAAAGGTTAATGAGGCCCTTGGAAATGAAAGATTAGAGCTCGCTGAGTCTTACTTGAATCAAATTTATGAAATTGATCCAGAGAATTCACAGGCAAAATCTTTGCGAGAAGAGATAGAGGCATTGGCTAAGGCCAAAGAAGAGGAAGCCTTAGAAAAAGCAAGGAAAAAAGCAGAGCGTGATCAAATGCTCGAATTACTCGCACCTGGCAAAAATTTTTACTTACAAAAAAAATGGTATTCTGCGGCAATTAAGTTAGAGGAATTTTTATCTAAGAAGGGCATTGATGAAGATTTATTACAACAAGCCTCTCAGATGTTGGAAGAATCTCGACAAAACTTGTCTTCGCAAATAGCACCCTTACTTGAGCAGGCAAGGTCAGCCAAAGCTGGAGAAGATTATAAGGAAGCTTATGAAAGTTATCTACAGATCTTGCAAATAGATCAAGGCAATGATGAAGCACATCGAGAGATAGCAGAAATCAAAGATGATTTAAATTTACGAGCACAGAAAATCTTTCGTGAAGCGATGGTTGCCGAATCCTTAAGTCTTTTTACTGAGTCAATTGATAAATACCGAGAAGTTTTGCAAATTGCACCTAGTGATAGTGATTACTATCGAAGAGCAAGAGAAAAACTTCGTGAATTTTCTTGGGGGGAGTAGTGGAATTAAAGCGTTATGCAGCCAAAACACACCAAGGGCCTTTTATTCAAAATAATGAGGATGGCTACAATGTTGAGCTTTCCAGTCAACTTTATATGCTTTTTGATGGCTTTGGTGGGGCGGGAATTGGTGATCAGGTGGTTAAAAATCTGATTCAAAATATTAGTAATTTTTATTTGAAAATAGCAGATGACCCGGAGGCTACTGTTCCCTTTGCTCATAATGAAAAATATTCCATAGAGGCAAATGCACTGATTAATGCTTGTCTAGCATCCCAACAATTACTTTGGAGGGAAAACCAGCAATTGGACATTAATAGGCGAGGTGGTGCTAGTGGACAGATTCTCAATCAAGTTGGTTCAACCCTTTATGTATTCTCAGTGGGTAATCTTTTACTGTTAAGAAAAAGAGGTCATCATTTTAGCTCAATCATCCAACCAGATAGTTTTCATACTCTTAGTCACTCTGCTAAAGGACCTTACGTTACTTTTCCATTGAGTGCTTTTGGGCTTTACGAGCATCTTGATTTTAGATTTTATGAGTTTAGAACTTATCCCTTAGATACCTATCTCTGTCTGACTGACGGAATTTATAATTATCTTTCACCACGTGAACTCTGTGAGTTTTTTAGGCCAGAAGAGCCTCTTAATCAATCACTTGAGCTGATGTTTCAAAGAGCTTGCCAGCGAGGCAATAAGGACAATCTGAGTGCATTAATTCTTGAGTACTAGACTCTGTTGTCTAATTGTGATTTTAATACAACAATAAAGTATTGAAAACTCATATGAAAGGTGAAGTATGGGACACCGCATTTTAGTTGCAGACGATAGTGCTAATATTCAAAAAGTCATAGAGCTTATTTTAAAGCAAGAAGATTATGAATCCTATCAATGCTTAAACTCTGAACAGCTTGACGATTTGATACAGCAAGTCAGTCCTGATTTGTTATTATTGGATTTTAACTTAACAGATCAAATGGATGGCTATCAGTTGGCAAGTAGTCTCAAGGCAAAATCACCGCTCATTAAAATCGTGTTACTTTTTGGAACATTTGAAACCGTTGATGAGGAGAAACTGCAAGAAGCTCAAGTGGATAGCTACCTTTTTAAACCCTTTGATGGGGAGAAGTTGCTTAAAACATGTAACACCGTTTTAGGGGTTGCCACTGATGATGGCACAGGAGTTAATATTTATGAAAAAGCGGAGGCAACTAAAACAGGAATTATGCCAGAAGAACTTTCAAAGAAGCTATCAGAAGAAGTTGAAGAGGATGAATTCTCTCAATGGGGAGTAGAGATTCCGGGTGAACTGGGGGAGCCGCAAGAAGATAATATTGAAAATGAGATAGAGGGAACAAGTCTTAATGAACTTCCTGGTGAAATTGGTCAGGAAGAGGGGGCTGTGCATTTTCCTGAAGAAAGTGATCTTGATTATCCAGAGGTGATTCAAGAAACTCAAGACGAAGATGGATCACCAAGCTCTAAGCTGATTTCTGTTGAAGACTTTAAGTCTGATGTTATGGGGCAGGAGATTAAAGAAGAAAAAACAGATGTAATGCAGGTCAAGAAGCAAGACTTAGGAACGAATACAATGACTCGCATTAAAAACGAACTAGATCAGCAAAAACGTGAGGAAGATGATATTTGGGAAGTGGATGATGAAGAGCAAGCAATTCTTCCAGAGGGCGGTCATCCCTCAAGAGCTATGGATCCCGCTGAACTTGTTGGAAACCCTCATTTTATGGACGAGCTTGTAGGTTTAGTGCAAGAAAAAATTATCAGCGAATATCTTGATTCTCTTCGCAGCGAAGTTAAGGATCAGCTGGAGCATCAGCTTAAAAAAGAAATTAAAAATACTCTTATTGAGAATCTTGAGG
>SKGZ01000143.1 GCA_007117175.1 Bacteriovoracales bacterium
AATCAAAGCAAAAATCTCCCACGGCCCTGGTAGCTGGCCAGCCCATTGGCTGACTCCACAACGTAAATCCCCGCTGCTTGATGATGATTGTCATCTTTGGCCTTATGGTGGAGAAATTGACATTATGGAAGCCTGGGAGCATCACCCTAATCGCTATAGTACTGTCTACCATGGTGGAGTTTGCAAAGATCGACTCAAAATTCATCCTCAAGCTAATCACTATGCAGACTGGAAACTTTTCCCCCAACTATCTCAAACTCAACGCAATACTGCCTTCTATCAAACATTCAATGTCTATGCTGTTGAGTGGGATCGTGAAAAAATTAGCTATTATTTTAATGAACATAAAGTCTTTGAACTCAAGCATGGGCAATTAGTCGATGCTTTTCATCATGAAGGCGCCAAAAGAGGAGAGCCCGCCGGACAAGCACGGTTCGAAGTCCCTAGCGAGGCGTTTTTTATTAGAATAAACAATACAATTAGTAACTGGGGTTCTCGCAGTGCATGGAGAGATCTAGCACCAGGTCAAAGTGCAGGACCAGACCTAGATCATATTATAGACTACGTTAAAGTCTATGAAAAATGCACTATTGATGATGATCCCGACGACTGTTATCACCCCGGTCAAAATGATGGAAAAGATTCTACTCTGATAGCAATTCCACACAAAGAGCCTATTCGCAAGTCTGGTTCAGATGGAGAAGATGGTGAAGCGGGGAATAGAAACAGAAGAGTTAAAAATGACTCAATCGACTTAATCGACTTAAACTCTGACGATCATGCAAAAGGAGAAATTGAATTTGAAAGAAAACAACCTATTATCCCTCATGACCCTACTCAAGAAAAAAGAGAAAAAGATGAAGAATTACAAGAAAATATTGAGTTCTCATAGACCATTTCAATTCTTGCTATTTCTTACCACTTTTTTAATGATCGCCTCGGCCTGCTCTCAATCACCAGAGGCAAAGCTCAGACAAGAGATCAGTTACCAATGCGCCCAACAGCCGGTGAACTGGTACATGCTGGAAAGACAGGCCTTACAGTTCAAAAGCCACAGTAAAAATAAGCTCTACCGTTTTGGCGAGAAAGATCAAGAATTCAGAGAACAAATGGAAAAACATATTGAGACATTTGTAGAAAGTGGCGATGACTTAGATCCCAAGCAAACACTAAAGTTTGTCAGTAAGTATCTTCCCAATTATGTCAAAACCTGTACCGCATTTTATGAACACTTTGTGAAGGACTGCTCTCAATTTGAGATGGGTGGTTCTATGTTTCAACAATGTGCTGCTGAGTACGATCAAGTATACGATGAAATGGTGGCCATCTATTTTGGACAAGCTGCTGTGGGTAGGGTGCCCTCATCAGTCAACAATCAAGCATTGGTTGACGTGGAACAATTTGATTTAGAGAAAATGCAAAAGGAATATCGTAAAGCACTGATGATGGGGCAATAAGCATGAAAGTCGTAGAAAGCAATGAAAGGTACGCCATCCTTTTTCAATCGAGAAAAAGGATGGCGTACCTTTGAATGTTAGTTCTTAATTAAGACCGCTAATTGCTTGAACGCGGGTCAACTGACCTAGACTATTCGCCTTATACCATCCATTGGAGCCGGCAAAGCGAACCGCCCCTGTTCGTTCATTCACTTTAGCAATTTTTCCCTTTCCTTTGACTTGAAAAAGACTACCTATACTACTCACACCATAAAGACTCACTTCATCAGAACTGCTGGTAAACTCAATGATTCTAGCCTTGGCATAAACCTTAACCTTTGAGCCTTCATCCTCTGTTAACCATTTTCGCACAGCACTTATCTCTATAAATTCTGCACCCTGGCTTGTCCGATCCAAGTAAACTCGCTGCCCAGAGATTGATTGTGTAAGAACCTGTGCCTGCACACCTGCAGCACACACTAATAAGGCCGATAAAATTAATTTCTTCATTTTCTTCTCCTTTTTATCGCTTTTGATCGCTATATTGTGCAGTGTAGCACTGCTTGCTATGGCGCTCCAGCCCCCTTGTAAAAATGACATGGTTTTGGTGTTTTTCAGTTCTGAAAAATGATTTAATGGAACCCAAAAAATACAGACGAAATGCCAATAAGCCCTTATTAAAGGCTCATGCCAAGAAAAAAACTCATTAGACAAAATCAATTCCCCTACCACGTTTGCAGTCGCAGCAATAATAGGGACTGGTACTCCATTCCCATGAATCAGGTTTGGAAAATCGCCCTTGAATCCCTGTGCTACGCCCACAAACGCTTTACTGTTGATGTGCATGCCTTTGTGCTAATGAATAATCACTATCACCTCATGCTCACCACTCCCAACAGCAATATTGATCAGTTCATGCAGGCCTTTAATAAAAGCTTTAGTGAAAAATTAAAAAAAGAATCTGGACGGATCAACCGTATGTTTGGCGGGCCCTATCGATGGTCAATGGTGCAAAATGAAAACTACCTGCAAAATCTATTGCGCTATCTTTATCAAAACCCACTGCGCGCAGGAATTGCCATTCGCTGCGAGCTCTACCCCTATAGCACCCTTCATTACCTTGCTAAAAATAAGTCTTTTCCGGTGCCTCTTGCCCCTATCGGACCAGAAATCAGCAGAGAAGTTCTCGATTGGTATAACCTCCAACCTGGATTAAAAGAGGATGAAAAAATTCGCAAAGGCTTACGAAGAACAATTTTTCTCAATCAAAATCAAAAGAATCCAGAATCTGCAAAGCCCTGTGATAATTCTCCTCACTCACCATTAAGGCCACTGGGGAAACAAACTCCATAAAAGGCATCGCCCCGCCAGCATCAGCCATTTGAATTGATGAATGAACGCCCTGAGATTCTAAAACAGATTTTGCCATTTCTGCTAGCTGGCGATTGGCAAACTCTTTCACAAGTACCATCATTAACTGCTTGGCTATAAGACTTTACGAAAAAGTACGATCATCACCCCGAGAAAACCTCCCAATAGAGTGAAAAGTACTAATGCTATTTTAAGATTTAGTTTTTTATCCTCTAATTGGATCTTGCCTTCATCCTCAACCACTAATGTTTGCTCTAAGAATTGGCTAAAAGAGCTAGCGTCGGTAAAAACATCTAGCTTGGTTTGTTGCAGTTGCTGTAAGCTTACCTGTAACTCAAAATACTCTGAAGGCACTTGAAACTGAAAACTTGTTTTTTTCTTGGCCTGTTCCGCTAAAACTTGATCATAGATCTTAATTTTATCTTGCGTTTGCTGTAATTGCGAGATCCGCTGCTCTTGCAAGTGTTCCAAGTATCTCTCCCACAAAAGAACTCTTAAACCGCTTAGAACTTCTAGCACATGCTGCTTCAACTCCCTTGCTCCAACCCGCTCACTTTTCATGCGCTCAATATCAATTGGCCCTAATTGTAGTTCATGACCCAAAACTTTCTTGCCTCTGCGATCTTTGAGCAGATCAACACTCACTTCTCCCCAGGAGCTCAGCTGACCGTTTGTCAATGATTGCAGCATATGAAGAAGTTCGCTTTCTAAACTCAATTTCGAGTTTTGCTTAATTAGTCTCGCCTGATTTTCAACCGTCTCTGCCAAATTGTTTTCCATTATCGTCGGAGCATAGATCTCCAGCGGTGCCTTCAGCAAAAGCTCACGCGGCTTTAACTGCAAATACCCCATCCCCACTGCCAGTGTCAGCACAACACACAAAGCAATGAGCCACTTACCGGTCCACAGACTCTGCAGCAACTCCCGCAAATCAATCTCATCGTCATCCTCATCGCTAATAATGCGAACCTCTATGGGCTGCTTTTTCAACAGCTCCTGCTCATCGTCTTTTCCACTCATAATTCAATTCCTTTTTTAAAAGGTACGCCATCCTTTTTAAATTGAAAAGGTACGCCATTCTTTCTTGGCTTACTTTTGGCTTACTTATAACTGACTTTGCTCGCTTAACTGAGTGGAAAGGATTTATCTTGCTGCCCCACAATCCAGGCCGGAAGCTGCTCAAACTTATGGCCAGAGGCCAAAATCAATTGCCGAAAACCTCGAAGATAAATTCGCTTAGCCTCACGCTCTCCGCGCCGTCCGTTTTGAAGCATGGAGTCAATGTAAATAGTCGTTTTCCGATCAACCCTCTCTGCATCTTGCAAAAAACTATCAATGCAATAATAACTCTTCAAATTCACGCCATCCAACTGGGCTGCCATCTGCCAAGTTTGATGAACCAGTGGATCGTCATCAATTAACACAATATCCTTACCTTGGGCTACAGCCTCACACTGGCCTTGCGACAACTCAATGGGAATACAATCTGCAGAATCCTTAGGAATAATCTTAACTCCCATGGCCTCGGCCCTTTGCTGAATCGCTGGATCATCATAATGACTAGTCACTAATGTTGAATTTTGCTTGATTGAGTACTTATCGATTAAATCAAGACCATTGCTCTGAGAACCAAGTAACTCTAGGTCGAATAAGTAAGCATAATCACCAACATTGTTCTCATCCTTTGCGTTTTGCATCCACTTTTCAAACTCATCGGCTAATTGAAAGTGAAAAATCTGCAATCCCGTTCCGTCCAAAATCTCATCCCATAAGGAATGAATCGATTCATCATCATCGACAATACAGACCTTACTTTTCTCAATCACCAGCGATGTTTGAAACCACTTAGGCGCAGTTGTAATCGGTAAAGTTAAAGTGACTACAGTGCCTACATTCTGCTCACTCATAAGTCGCAGCGATCCCCCTAGACTCTCAATACACTCTTTGGCCGAACTTAAGCCAATCCCTGAGCCGCTTTCTTTGCCAATGCTCACCCCTCTTTCAACAACTTTTTGAGTGGCATCCTTGCTAATACCCTTACCATTATCGCGAATTTCAATCATGCAACTCGCTCCAAGCGTAGAGACTTTAAGATGAATAGAAAGCTTACGTCCTTCTATGCACGCCTCTGCACAATTATTAATTAAATTTGAAATCGCCCGGTAGAAATTTGCCTTGTTTAAATTAACAAATGTTCCATATGGTGCATTGTTTTCAAGTTTAATTTCAATATTATTTTTAGTTTTGAATTCTAATCTTTTTTCGGCAATAATTCTCTTAATCAATGGATCGATGATTTCGGCTTTTTTGTTGGTTGTATTTGCCGGCGTCTTAATCTTACCAGCATGACTTATAGAATTATTATTCATTTCAGCCGATGGCGAATTCAAGGTGTTTAAAATATCATTAATCCTCTCCAAAGATTGATTGGCCAGCAATCTCTCGTTTTCCGCAAGTTTGCTTCTAGTGTTTTTAATCAAGTACTCAAGTGATGTCAGTGGGCTTTTGATGTCGTGGACGACCTGTTTTGCAATCGAATCCTTGGCTAACGCCCTTTCAAACTTTATTCTCTCCTGATCAGCTTCCTTATTTTTTTGAAAGCTTAATAATATTCTATTTTGTATCTCCTGATATTCTTGGGTTTGAATGGTTGCATCGAATTTTCCATTCCTGATTACACTGATAATTTTTTCTAGATCACCCTTTAGATCTCTGAGCCAGAAAATAAAGACAAAAATGACATTTAATAAGAATGTCACCAATATAGCCGATAAAATCAACCCAACATCTTTCGAGGTCACAATTGATGAATTCATAGACTTTGTCAGCTTTAAAAAACCTAGTGTTCGATCATTCATTTTCACAGGAACAAATGAAAATGCTTGGCCGACTCCCTTATTACTGCAAATATTCGCGCCACTAATAACCAGACTGCAATCCATATCCATTTTTTTTATTAACTTATCGATGCTATCTCCATCAATAAATTGAACATTATCAACCTTATTTAACTCAAGTAATTCATAGGCAATCAGGTTTCTTGCCATCTCATTACCAATCGCATGCTGCAAGGCAACTCCCTCAAGCACTTTCTTATCTATACTGGTTAGATTTTTGACCGTGGAATCAGGTAGACCTCCATCACTTAGCTTAATGACATAAAACCCAAAGCAAACTAAAACGAAAACCTGCAGCAACAAACTTAAAAAAAGGAATTTAAGTATCCGCCCTTTCAATGTCACTGAATCACCTCATAGCCTTTTTTCGAAACCTTCATCAAGAAATTTTGAGTCGAGTTTATCTTTAATCCTCTCTTTATCTCAGTAGATCCTACTGCTTTGTAACCTTGTGCACTTTTATAAAAATAATCAATAACTGACTTGCTACTATAGCTATCTAATTTATCTATCGAGCTTAATAAGTACTTTACCGCATCGTAAGAATCAATGCTAATCAACATCGGAACATTCATAAATTTTGACTTATACTTGCCAATAAAATCTTCAACATTTTTATTTTTATTACAAAGGCAGTTCTGCCTCACAAAATATGCCTCAACATCCTTTGACTCTAAAAAATTTAAGTAGGCTGGCAACTCTGCAGAGCCAAAATACTTTGTTCCTAGAAAGATCGTTTTCTGTGAATCTTGACCGAGTAATTGTTTGCTATGAATCAAGTCAGTCACCTTCGCCGCAATCAGAGAACGAGTAAACAAGAAAACATAATCCCAAGCCGAATCACTTCTCTGCATTACCTGTGTCACAGATGAGATATCATGTGTTTGCTCAATGACCGATACATGCTCAAATTTTTGACTTGGCATTAACTTATTCAAAGCATCCCTATAAGCAACCATCTCAGAACGATCGTCGGCAGTGACCACTAAAACATTATTACTTTTTTTGATTTTCCGTGGAATCCTCTCGAGCAACTCCGCCAAGAGAATATCCGCCGCAGGCTGCATCGTTCTCAGGTATCTGGTTTTTTCAAATCTAGGGTTGGGATCACCGTAAATTGACATCACAAGCACTGGGTCTTTCCTTAAATCATCCTCTATTGCGAGTAAATCATTGCCTGTGCTAAATCCAACAATAGCATGACAAGATGATTGCCTCATCTCTTCTAGCTTTGAAAGAGCTGCAAGCGGTTTCACATCATAGTAGTGAACCTCTATCTCAACTTTATTTTTTTGTTTTTGGTCAAGTTCATCTACTGCCAACCTTGCACCATTGACAAACGCTTCACCATAATATGGGATGGTCTGCTCTGTTGATCCAGTTAAGCATATCTTAAGCTTTTTTGATCCCTCTTCAAGTTTGCTTTCACTTGCATGCAAATCACTTGAAGACAGTGCAACATTTGAAAATAAAAAAACGTAGATTGAAATAAAAATGAAAACCAACATAGATGCGAAGCTGGGTAGGGCTGAATTCATCCCTATTTGCTGTAATCGTTTCAAGGGAAAAATTGGTAGAATTAAGTCTATACTTGCTTTTTTGCTCATATTAGACTTGCTCCCGTCATTCTGCTCCTCATGTCTCAAAGTTTTTATCACTATTACCTTTAGCGCAGCTCGCACCAACGTTTGCTTTGAAATTAGACGCTAAACTTCTATCACTGTTAACAGACAAACTCTCCCAGTCAATCAAAATTTGGCGAATACGAGCAAAACTCTCCGTGGCATTTTTTTCAAAGCGCTCCGGCAAAACTCCATCTCGCTTCAGTAAGGCAAGAATTGTCTTCAACGTTGAAATCGGCGTCTCAAGATCGTGTTTGAGATTCATACTCCCTCCATCTTCTATAAAACGTTTGCAAGCTTATTTTCATCAATGCACTTGCCCTGTCAGGCTGTCTGCCACTTTCCTCATAAAACTTCTGATACGCATGTTTACGAACCTTTTCAATAAATTGGTCAATGCCAACATCTTTAATAACTTCAACTTGATATCTTGTTATTAATTCACTGGAATATTCAGGCTCGCTAAAAACTTTTCTCTTATGCAAAACTAATGAAGCAAGTCTAGCCGTAAGATTACTCTGATTCTCCATTTGCAAATGAGTGGCAAAGACTTGAAGTTCCTTCAAATTTCCATGCCACTGGCGCGCCTCCACAAATTTCTTAAAATCCGCTGAGAAATAATAACGACGCGAACTCCCCTTAAGCATACTTTTTAATAGCGGTACAATATCATACGGTCTTTCCTTAAGCTCAGGTATGTAAACTTCAACAAATGAAATCCATCCATATAACTCCGCATCGAAAGCCCCTCGCTCCATTAGGGATTTTAAATCCTTGGCAGTTGAAGCAACAAAGCGCA
>SKGZ01000220.1 GCA_007117175.1 Bacteriovoracales bacterium
TCCACCTAGGAAACGTGCAGCCACTAAAAGAGAAAAAGAAGCGGCAAAAAACCACATCCCGTAACTCACCAATAGCCCAAAAACTGTTAACAATAACACTGGTCTTCGGCCAATTTTATCAGAAAGTCTTCCCCATAGAGGAGCGGTGAAAAAATTCAGCAGCGAGTACAATGCCCCCAATAATCCCCCAAAAAGCACCACTTGCTGAAAAGAGTTTTGCGACTGACTGGGGGCAATCCACTCAATTAGCGAAAATAATGAGCGCAGTAACGGATCGGCTGAATCATTTTCTAAATAATATTGGGCCATCGCTGGAAACATGGGAAAAATTAAAGAAAAGCCCACCAAGTCTAAAAATGCTGTCAGAAAAACAATGCCTAATACAGATTTAGCTTGTGGACTTAAAGGAGGTTTTTCATACTCTTGCACTGGCAGCGTCTTTTGAATCTCTTCTTTTTCCACCGGGTAGTATAACTCTTTTTTCTCTTCTCGATTTCCATTGACATGCACATTAATAAACTGAGCAAAGTCAGCACTCCACTGTTTGTCATCATTCAAACAAGGTATAAAGAAGATTTTAGCTCCATGCTCTTCAACTTCCTCTTGCAACTCATTGCCTATTTCATCAATTGTCTCTAAGCAATCCACCACAAAGCTAGGACAATAAACAGCAATATTTTTCATCCCTTTTTTAGCCAACTCCACAGCATAATCGTCAGTGGCCGGTCCTAACCACTGTTCACTGCCAAAGCGAGATTGGAAACAAAAATGAAACTGTTGCTCACTCAATCCCTTCACTCGCTCCCGCAACAAATAAAAAGTTTCCCAACAGTGTTGATAGTAAATATCTTTTTTCTCTAGAACTCGCCTTAAAGGAATGCCGTGAAAGGAAATAATCAAAGCATCAATTGAGTGCTGTTTTTGCCAATCCTGTAGGCAATCATTAATCCTCTTTGCCGAGTGATCAATAAAGACCTTAGAGTTGTGATAATGCGATATAAAAGTAAAGCTAGGAATATTGACTCGAGTGCTTAATGAGGCTCCCAGTTTATCCACAACAGACGCTGATGTGCTCTCTGAGTATTGAGGAAACTGAGGAATCACTAAAACCTCAGTGGCTCTGTCCTTAAAGTCCTCTTTTTCCCAATGATCAAAAACCTCATCAACGGTGGGGCTGGAAAGTAAAAAGCAAGGACTGATTTCAATATTAGAATCCACTGACTTTTCTAACTCTTGAGCAAAGTCTAAGGTGATCTGCACTAGCGGAAAAACCTTTCTTTTTTCATCCCAAATGCGAGAGTAAGCTTTTCCAGATCTCTTAGGGCGAAAAGGTAAAACAAAAAGATAAAGAATGATCTTCCAAAAAAGCGGATTGAGATCCACTACTCGCGGGTCACCTAAAAAATCTCGTAAGAAAACTCGCACATCCTTAGTCTGGGGAGTTTTAGGTGAACCTAATTGTCCGATCACAACTTTAATTTTTCTCATGATGTCATAAATCCTTTAATGCTAATTCTAACTGGGGGTAATTGAACCTAAATCCCAACTCCATGGCCCTTTGGGGCAAAACCTTTTGCCCTTGTAATAAAATCTGACTCATTTCTCCTAGGGCCAATTTCAAAAGCCAACTAGGGGCAGTGAAAATCAAAGGCCGAGCTAGGCTCTTGGCCAGAGCTTGAGAAAACTCACGATTATTCACAGGCTCTGGAGCAGTCGCGTTGAAAACACCTTTGTACTGTGAATCTTTTAAACAAGTCAAATAAAGCCTGACTAAGTCTTGAATGTGAATCCAGCTCATCTGCTGCCGGCCATCTCCCAACACTGCCCCCGCGGCCATTTGAAAGGCCGGCAGCATCTTAGCAAGTGCTCCCCCCTTGCGACTTAAGACAATCCCTACTCTTAACACACAAACTCGGCATAAGCTCTGCATTTGAAGAGCCTGTTTTTCCCAATCAACACAAACTTGAGTGAGAAAAAGGTTTTTATCTCCAATATGAGAGTCTTCATTTAAGACTTCATCTTGCCGATCTCCGTAAATGCCAATGGCCGAAGTACTGATAAAAGCCTCTAAGGCCCGGGGTTTGGCTTGCTGCAAAGCTTTGACTAATTTTTGGGTATTGTGAATACGGGAATGATAGATTTTTTTCTTTTGCGACTCACTCCAGCGCTTGGCCGCAATATTCTCTCCAGCCAAATGAATCACCCCATTGAGCTGGGCCAGTAACTCCAGTTCATCGTCCAGCTGCTGCCAGCTAACACACTGGGCCTGAGGAAATTGTTTTTGCGCTCTAGAGGCATTGCTACTGAGCACCACTAACTCATGTCCCTCTTGCATGAGGGCCTTGACTAACTCAGTCCCCACCAGTCCAGTGGCTCCGGTAATCATCACTTTCATTAACACATCCAATTTTGTTGAATTCGTCCCTAGATGATAATCAGCAAATGAGTCAATGACTAGGGTGATTGTGTTAGAAAGTCAAAGTCGAGTGAATATCTAAGAAATAGCAGCTTGTCCTAAATCATATTTTGCCCACTGTTGGGGCAAAATCTCAGAAGCGTTAAACTAGAAATCTCATTAGCTAGGAGTTTTGTCCCATGAAATTACTTTTTGCCCTTTTGTTAATCAGTCAGTACGCTCACAGCTCGTCTATCTTTAATATCAATATTAATGATTACGGGGGAGCCAATGCCACTCAACAAGCGGCCATTGATACCGTGGTGCGTGACCTGGAAGCAAAGGTGCGAGCAGAATTACCCGATGCCGATGTCTCCACCTATCTCAACAGCACCAGTAACGCCTTAATGATGGCTGGAAAAGGAACGGGAACTGACTATGCTAATAACTTTGATGTGTTTGTCACGGGGATCAATGCTGGGGTGGGAATCGATACTGGCGGTCAAAGCTTGAATAGTTTTTTAAAAGGTGATGCTGATATTGATAATGTGCGCGGGGCGGGAATCCAAGGGGCGGTGATGGTCGGTGCCAATGTGGGGCGCTTTATCAAAAAAGAAAACTGGGGCTTGATCAAACCTAAAAACCTCGATGTTTTTATGCACGCCTTTCAATATAATTATGACACCCGCGATGATGATTCCCTCTTCAGGTCTCGCATGACTAACTTTGGTTTCCACGCGCGCTATCGTTTGCACCAAGGAAAGAAACTGATGGATTATAACCTGCTGCGCTGGGGAGGAGTGAAATTACACACCGGTTATCAATACGCCAAAATGAATTTATTATTAGAAAACAACTTTAATGAAGATGTTAGCTCTTCTGGTTTTTCTGGAACCTTTGAAGCACTGGCCAGGGCCGATGTGGATGTGACCACCCACTCCATTCCCATTGAGGTTTCCACTGATTTACAATTACTTTATTTTCTCACCCTCTACACTGGAGTGGGAGCTGATATCAGCTTAGGAAGGGCCACTGCTGTTTCCAATCTTTCCAATTCTGATCTCACCATTAGTGGTGGTGGTATCACGGCTTCAGGAACTGCTAGCCTTAATTTAGGAGATCGCGGCAAACCCAGCCTGACTCAACTCAGAGGATTCTTTGGAGCGCAAATTAACATTCTGAACTTTAAGCTCTTTGCCCAATTGGATCAATCTTTTATTCATGACCTCTACGGTCTGAGTTTTGGGGCGCGCTTTGCTTACTAAGTTTTTTCCTTTTTAAACGCTGACGAAACGCCCTTGGGTGAATCACCTCATCTTGCACCCACATCCCCACTGCTGCACTTCTGGCCATCGCCTCTAAAAACTTTAACTTTCTTAACCTAAAATTGAATTGGGGGTAAAAGGGATCAAAGCTTACCGCTAATCCCTTGGCAATCATCATTTCTGCTAGGTCTTGCCCATCTAAGTACAAACGAACCATCTTGCGAGCATAAACATCTTCTTTCATCATGCACACTCTTACTTGAGAACTGGCCCTCAGCCAGGCCAATAATTGCTCACCTGCCACATCACCATAGGGCTGCTCACTTTCTGGGGCATCAAAACCATCTAAGCGCCAGCGTTGATGGTGATAAGCAAGAGTGTCCCCATCAATCACCTTCAGCCCTTGCACATCTTGCCAGTTTTGACATTTCATCGGTCGCTGACAATAACTGATCAGTAATAAAAGCGAAAAAAATAAAAAACCCACTAAATTATTTTTAACTAGACGAATGATCACCCACTAAGGTATGCAATGAACTTGCCAGTCAACAAGGATCAAACTGATGAATATTATTGAAGAGAATCGCAAGCACTTTAGTTACACTCTGCAGCACAAAGATCAAAACTCTCAGGCCAGGGCGGGAGAAATCATCACACCTCACGGCAAAATTCCCACCCCTGTCTTTATGCCGGTAGGAACACACGGGGCCATTAAGGCCTTGCCCCCTTCTTTTTTAAAACCACACAATATTCAAATTATTTTATCCAATACCTATCACTTACACTTAACCCCCGGCGCGGACCTCATTGCCAAGGCCGGTGGACTACATCGCTTTATGAATTGGCCAGGGCCCATTCTCACTGATTCTGGTGGCTTTCAGGTTTTCTCCCTTCAGGGCCGCTCTTTAACTGAAGAGGGGGCTATTTTTAAAGATGCTAAGGGAAAAGATGTTTTGTTAGGCCCGGAGAAATCCATTGAGGTGCAACAAAAATTGGGTTCAGATATTATGATGGCCTTTGATGAGTGCATCCCCCACCCGGCCACTCGCCAATACACTGAGAACTCCATTGCCAGAACTCACCGCTGGCTTAAACGCTGCTTAAAGAGTTGGACTCAACCAGAGCAATCACTTTTTGGCATCATTCAAGGCTCCACCTATTTAGACCTACGGCAACGTTGCGTGGATGAAGTCTGTTCTCTGGATCTGCCTGGCTATGCCATTGGCGGTGTTTCTGTGGGAGAAGGTCATGAGCTGATGAAGAAAATTGTCTCACACACTGCCCCCTTAATGCCAAAGAATAAACCCCGCTATGTGATGGGAGTGGGCACTCCTGAGGATCTCTTGATGATTTGGGAAAACGGTGTGGATATGTCTGATTGTATTATCCCCACCAAGTATGCTCGGGGGGGAACGTTTTACACCAATAGAGGCAAGATTCGTATTCAGCACAAGAACTATCGCCGCGACTTTTTTCCCATTGAGCCCAATTGCTCTTGCTATACCTGCAAGAATTTTACCCGCGCCTATATCAAACACCTCTTTGATGCCAATGAAATCTTGGGGGCAATCTTGGCCACCATCCACAATATCACTTGGTTTCAAAACCTGGCCGCTCAGGCCAGAGAGGCCATCTTAGAAAACCGCTTTGTGGAGTTTAAAAAGAACTTTCTCTCCGAGTATCAGGGGCGCTAGGTACGCCATCCTTTCTCAGTTGTGATAATGCCATTGTCAAAAGTGAGAATTTTACCTTGTAAATAGTTAAAAAGACTGAGAAAAAATTTCATCAAAATCTGAAAAAGGCTAAATTTTTGAATTGGTACTCAGGATAACAACCGAAAGCAATATTTTTTATCCACCCCATTGAGTATACTTTAAATTTGCTATACAATTTTATAGTATGTTCAACAGAGAAATAAACCTGAGCCAAAGCAGAAGTTTTTTCCTTTTTGGAGCCAGAGGCACCGGAAAAACCACATTACTCAATTCTCTCTTTCCTCGCTCTCAATTCACTTGGATTGACCTTTTAGACTTAGAAGTGGAATCTCGCTTGCAATCCAACCCTAAACTTTTCCTAGATCTACTGCCACAAAATGGTGAATGGGTGATTATTGATGAAGTGCAGAAAATGCCCGAACTCTTAAACTATGTTCATCAGCTGATCCAACAAAGGAAATATAAATTTGCTCTCACTGGCTCAAGCGCACGAAAACTCAAACGAGGTGGAGCAAACTTATTAGCTGGAAGGGCCTCATGGTTTGAATTATTTCCACTGAATCATCGCGAGCTGGCAGAGACATTTGATTTAAAACAAGTGATGGAGTTTGGCTCTTTACCTGAAGTTTTTAATCTAAAAAAAATAGAGAAAGTTCGTTTTTTAAGGGCCTATGCTCACACATATTTGAAAGAAGAGATATTGCAAGAGCAATTGATTAGGAAAGTTCAACCATTTCGTAATTTTCTAGAGTTGGCAGCTCTTAACAATGGTCAATTAATCAATTACTCAAAATTTGCTCAAAGTACGGGAGTAGAAGTTCCCACCATCCAGACATATTATGAAATTTTAGTGGATACTTTGCTAGGCTTCTCACTGCTACCTTTTCATGAATCTGTTCGCAAACGACAGAGAAAAAACCCAAAATTCTACTTTTTTGACACCGGAGTTGCCAGGGCCTTATCTGGTGAACTAGAAACCAAGCTGGTGGCCAAAACGAGCTATTTCGGACAAGTTTTTGAACAATGGCTGATAAGTGAAATCTATAGCTTTATTCGAACACAAGAAAAGGATTGGAAGCTCAGCTATCTGCAAACTTCAACCGGTAGTGAAATTGATTTGATTATAGAAAAGAATAAGAAAGACAGGCTTTGCATTGAAATTAAATCGACAGACAAGATTGATCAAAGTGAAGTGAAGTCATTAGAAACTTTGGCCAGCGAAATCAAAAATTCAAAATTGTACTATCTTTCAAATGATCCACTGAGGCAAAAAGTTGGCAAGGTTGATTGTATGCATTGGAGAGTTTTCTTTGATCAAATTCTTTCTTAATCAGGTACGCCATCCTTTCTCAATCGTGATAATGGCATTCTCAAAAAGAAGAAAGAGGCCAGACTGATCAAGAATGAAAAGAAGAACAGAGATAAAAATCCAGGGCCATTGCCATCATCTTTGTGATCCTGAACGCGAAAGGCTCCGCAGGTGTCCAGGCGATGAGGATACAGAGAACTCACTCCGTTAATATCGTCTTGGCCTAGCCCAACCCTCTTGGGCACCAAGGAAAAGTACATTAAATTGGCACGATTTTGAGTGTGTCCCAAACCAATGGCGTGACCAATTTCATGGGCCAAAACTGCGATGATCTGGTCTTCGGATAAATTGCCAAAGGTGCTATCAGGGGTATCATTGATAATAATAACTGAGCCCACAATATGCTGGGTGGTCAGATGATTGTTCAAAGTCACGGCGTAAACATTTCGAGAAGCAAAATTGTCTTGGTTTTGATTACAGGTAATGACAATTTCATGAACCATGGGAATATAATCTTGCTCACAATCATCATCTAATTGAGCAGAACACAATTTTCCATCAATATAATCTTGATCTGAGGTTTGCAAGATGCCTGCATTGTGAAGACGTAAACGGGAAGTGGTGACTCGATTCCAAAACTGCTCAATGGCCGGATTGACTAGGCGAACTAATTGCTGAGCAGTCACTCCCGCATGAACACACTCTTCACTCAAAGAAGTGACGCGAACGCCAACTAAAGATGAGCGAAATCCTGCTCCCAAACTATTCACATAGCTATAAGAAAAGGCATCACACAAAGGCCAGAGCAGGAAAAATAAAAATCCGATTTTTTTCATATTCATCTCATTTTTTATTTTTATTTTTTTCAAAAAAATACAAAACCTCTAACATGAGAGCGTGATCTCGTTTTTCACTGTCAAAAATAGCATAGGTCATCAAGCGAGGACGAAAACTCCAGCGAGGATGAAATTGCAAGTTCATTGCCACATCAAAGGTTAACATGGAAGAAGTGGCAACAGAGGTGGTGCGAAAGAATGTACTGGAGGCTCCTGCATTATCGAGATCAATATCTCCTCCTTGGCCGGAAGCAAAGGAATAACGATTAAAGACGGCCGAGCTTCCTAGGATGAATTGCACTTGATCACTCTTTTCAAAAATAAAATCATTGCGAAAAAAATAAATGAGCCGGCGAGCCCCTTCCTCTCCAGTGCGAGAGTGAGTCAGAGCTGCTGAAGGTGCATAGGAAAAACGATCACTGAGGCGAAACTCAAAAGAACCGCTAACAAAACTCCAAGGGCGGGGGCGATTGGCCTGGCCGGATGCCGTGACCTGTTGAGAGCGAAAGCTCTCATAGAAAAGCCCTGCTCCCAAGCTGGCCCTTTGATAAGATAAAAATGTTGATGCTTGTTGCTCTGGCCCTTGCTCTTCTTGCTCTCTCTCA
>SKGZ01000279.1 GCA_007117175.1 Bacteriovoracales bacterium
AACTGAGACAAACTGAGACAAACTGAGACAAACTGAGACAAACTGAGACAAACTAAAACGCTACAGGAGCAACTACTACAATTAAATTCTTCTCCTATACACTTAACAGTGTCATCCATGATTGCAGTTTCAATGAATATATGTTACTATTAACATATACCATAGCCGCGCTGTTACCTTACTGTGCCAAGGTTAGAGCATGAAGGCTCAACTTATTGAATACTTTAAACAAGAGGTAAAGGGTCAATATATTTTAGAAGTAAAAATTTGGCGCGTACGTGACAAGAGATACTCCAACGGAATTAAGTATTCTCTTATTTTTCTAGAACTCTTAAGCGAAAGGAGAATTTTAATGGATAATCACCACCCCAAAAAACCTCACCTTCACATAGATGAACAGGAGTTTGAATATCATTATGTAAATATTCAAACGCTTCTGGATGATTTTAAGCATTGCGTTTTTAAACATTTTTCTGAAAAAATATAGAAATATAAAAATATGAAAAAACTCATCATCTCACTTAAATCGACTCAATCTGCCTTTAATGAGGTTGAAAAAAGACTTCTCAAAGCTGAGCAAAAAAAAGGAAATGTCTCTCCTCACTTTGAGGTCTCATTCACAGAGGCTAAAGACTTTAAACGTTTCATCGGCAATATCGATGTCTTGACATCCATTCAACGGCTCAAACCTAAAAGTATTTATCAACTCTCCCAACTCCTTAAAAAAGATGTCGGCAATCTTAATAAGCTCATTAACTTCTTTGAATCGCTCGGTGCAATAGAGCTACGAGAAAGCATAGTCAATGGCCGCAAACTCAAAAAACCTATAGTGCCCTATCATAAAATTGAATTTCAACTTGCAGCCTAAATTCCCAAAGGTACGCCATCCTTTTTTATTTTTTTTAATTAACCTAGCCCTTAGCTTTTAGACAAGCAATGTACAAAAACACCTGAATCACGTAGCAAAAGGACACTATCATCCATGCATAAAACGAAAACGTGTCATCGCTTCTTTCTAAATTTTTCATTTGATAGCTGATACCCTCAACCTTTAAACGCAGTTCCATTATTTCATTACTTAGTGTGGAAATCTTCGACCGCAATAACTCTAACTGGTGGCTTTGCACTTGATCGCTGATATAGGTGTCTTTGTTGTACATGGCATCTCCTTTTCCTCTATTTTCTATTTTCTATTCTCTATTCTCTATTCTCTATTCTGTATTCTCTATTCTCTATTCTGTATTCAGCTTTTTGTATCACAGAAACCTTTCGCTCAAAACAGTGGGAGGGTATGCCCTTAGAGGCTTCACTTGCTAACTCAAATTATTGAAATTAATAGTTTTTTTGACTAAAACCTAAAAATATTATCAAGACGACCTCTGGCACATGACGGCGGCAAAGCGATCACCAGAAAAAAGGATGGCGTACCTTTGCAAACCTTTGCAAAACTACTTGGGTATGGTAGCATTCGCCGGATTGCGTCAAGCTACAGAAAGGGGGGCAAGTGAAACAAGAACAAGACAAATTGACTTCTCTGGTTCTGAAAGAAAATAGTTTTGAGGATCTCTATGACGATGTCTTGCAAAATAATCCCAACTTTCGCATTGCTAGAGCTAAGCTGCAGCAAACTCTTAAGAGTATGGAGCTGGAGGCAAAGTGCTATCATCTGAACATCAAAACAGATGGCTTCGATATCATCATCCTTGATTACCACCTGCTCAGATCCAAACAACAACCAAACCTACCCACAGTAGTTTCTTGTGCCTTTCGGGATAATGAATTACTGCATTGCCCTGACGAAAAAGACATCAAGGCCAACCTGCGAGGACTTTACTACGGCTGGCTCACCCTAAGAGGGCAGTCTTTTCAAGACTACTCAAGTGAGACGGCAGCAGCGCTGAATCAACAATTTCAACTAGGGCTTGCTCTTCACGCCCCAAGCCCACTCGCCCTGAAATTAAGTACTGCTCAATTTACAGGTTGCCTTCTTTGCATCCCTGATCAGACTAAAGCTCACTCGCAATCTATCGATTCTATTACTAAATCTACCGCCGCTCCCACGGTTTGTAATTTTATACAAAACTCACCACTCGGCCAGCGATTAGAGCAATTTCATTTCGTCGAATTCGACCTTCTCTATTTTGGAGATTTAGCCTTTGACATTATGGCCAATTCCAAATCACACAAAAAGGCTACCGCTCTTGGCAATAATTACAACCTCTTCTTTTGTTTTGAAACTGATCAAGGAAAAGACCTTGCAGTTGCTCTATGCGATATTTTCTTTCATCCCGGCTATTATTTGTTGCCTAAGCACCTACGATCAACTCTCAAAAACTTCCTTGATCAGAGACTGCAAGTCACTCATGGAGATTCTGAGAGATCACCTTGGGATAATATTCGGAACAAGCAGTATTTTGGCAATGCTATCTACCTCGATTTTCTCGATCTCACTCATTTTACCTTTGCTCAATATCTTTGCAATCTTCCCAATGTAAACTATCAGCACGAATCAAGCGCAATGCTCATTGCCGATGGGATTGGATATATTCTCAAGCATTATCGTGGCGAGCTGATGATCACCTTTGATGGCAATGAATTCCTGCATAATATCCAAAAAATCAACCTTAAGAAGAAAAACAATCAAGCTATGCTTGATCGCAAATTGCAGCTTAAGTACAATCACCAAACAGGCTGCTATCTTTTGCTGCACATTCATACTGTCAATTCTGATATTATCCCACTGACAGAAACTCTATGCTATCACAAGGCAACACAGGAAGTTGTTTTCGCTACTACCACCCACGAAAACGTAGAAGCAAATCTGCTTTTCAAAAACATGAAGGAGCAGCTCCATGCTGATTATAAACAATCGGCCTATGCCCCTATCCGTGTTTTTGCGGCTGAAGGTGATCACGCGACCAAGGATTGTCAGCAAGTCATTAATGTGGTTCAAACAGCTGATTTTGAATCCCAAGACCAATTGAGTTTTTGCATCAACAGACTGCTGGAATACTTGTGCAAAGATGATGATGTTGCGATCGATCTCTCCTCGTTAAGTTCACGAGAAATTAGCGAGAAAGATATCGAATTTCACATGCAGTTCCACTCCAGTCAAAGTCAACAGTCACAATTCCAACTGCTGATCAGCAAGAATGGGGAAATAATTAAAAATGATCGCGATGATTTTCTTAATAGTTTCTTAAACAGTTTTGCCCAAGGATTACAAAAAGGACTAGGCGGACATTCTTATGGCGAACTCAAGCGTTGTGTGGTGCTCAGCAATCATAATAAAAGGCAAAATGAATTACTTTTACTTCGCCATGCTGGTTTTTTTAGATATCTTGTGCAAAACTGCATCGATTCAATTAGATCAAACCAACAAGACAACAAATCCGCGCCTCAAACAAAGCGAGAACTTCAATCTTTTGCCTCCCAGATGATCAAAGATGCTTGTTCTTTACTAGAGCTTGCTCCACAGAAATTAACAACTGACAAAGAGCTCAAAAATCTTTTTTCTGCAAACTTTCTTAAAAATATTCGTGATTATATGATCACTTTCTACTTAGACTTACAAAGTACTCAGCATAGCTACACAGCCGATGGCAGTATTGAGATCCAACCCCGAGGAATTGTTTTACTCCCAATTGCTGAATTTATTCTCAAACTCTATCAATATTTTCAGCCCATCAACTCCTTTAAGAAATCACGTCTTTCGGATGTAATGATTGAGCCCCTTTCAACACTGGACTTCATTCATCAAGACGACTACCTTGAAACAGAGCAAGGTCTGACCATCACCTTAAAGAAAATGACTCCTGCAACATTCTTGCAAGACACATTATCCTTGTTTCACAATCTTGGTCTGGGTGAGGACTCTTTAAGGTTTCATTTTTCTTATAATGATCAACCCATTTCACGACTCACTGAAAGCGACCTGCAAGGCAATTTTATTCTTAACGAAAAATCTGATGGTATCGATTGGTTTTCCCTTGATCCCCAACTCTTTTTTCAAGGTAAAAAGGTAGAGCCACAAAGCTTTCTGAAAGGCCTTCAAGGCAAGGTCTTAGAGCATGAAGGTGAGTTTTATCTTTTAGATAAGAAAACTCTCCCATCTCTTAAATGGCTGGATTTTTTTTGGGAGCAAATTCATCAACAAGCACTCAATAAACAAAAGAAAACTGGAATCACCCAACATCAACACTATGTTCAACTTGAGCGCTGTAAAACCTTAGAACTTTTGGCCTTAGAAAAAGCAGGCATGCCAGTGATTGCCGGCAAGTTCTGGAAAAAAATTAAGGAGAAATTTCATCAACTCTCCTTGCGCACCAACCAACAACAAGACAAAGGCAAGGACAAGAACGAAAATGACACAGCCATGCTTCACAGTAATCTCCCCCTGCACAACTATCAAAAAATGGGAGTTCAATGGCTTATTGACCTGTATGATCTTAATCTGGGAGGTATCCTTGCTGACGATATGGGGCTTGGGAAAACCATTCAGTCAATTGCCTTCTTACAATATCTTTATGATCAAAATGAGCTCAATCAAAGTCTCATTGTGGTGCCAACCTCACTTGTTTACAACTGGAAGGCAGAGATTGAAAAGTTTGCCCCCTCGCTTGCTCTTAGCTTCTTTGATGGACAAGCTCCTATTGAGAATCAAAAGCAACCTATGATTATGCTGGCCACCTATGGCCAGCTGCTACACAATCAAGATTTCTTTGAAAATCAACAATGGCAAATTGCCATCTTTGACGAAGCACAAAACCTCAAAAACATTGTCTCTCAAAAATCTGCCGCCGCACGCAGGATGAACGCCCGAATGAAAATCGCTCTCACGGGCACTCCCATGGAAAATCATTACGGCGAGTTCTACTCTCTTATTGATCTAGTTGTTCCCGGTGCACTGGGTGACTTTGACACCTTCAAAAGAAATTTCAAGCTTAATAAAAGTGTTGCCCAGAACGACCAAGCTTGCGATCCAAGGCATCTTGAGTTTTTAAAACTCAAAACCAAACCATTATTGCTGCGAAGAAAAAAGTCTGAAATCTTACATGAGCTTCCTGATAAAACTGAGTCCGACATTGTTTTAAACTTTGATAAGGAACAGGCCACAATCTATCGAGATGTTGCCATCTCCAGTAACCATGAGATCCAGAAAATAATCAGCGAAAAGGGAGAGGCTAAATCACAATTACAAATGCTCTCGGTTCTACTCAAGCTGCGACAAATTTGCACCTCCCCCCAGCTTGTGGCCATCAGTGAAATCAAGAAAAACAAGAAGGGTACTCGGCTGAGTTACAATCATATCTCTCCTAAGATTGAGCGATGCTTAGAAATGCTTGAAGAACTCATAGGAAATAATGAGTCGGTTTTGCTCTTCACCACATTTCTGACCACTATTGATCTGGTGGTTGAGCAGCTCAAGAAAATTAAGATCCCTTATGCCATCATTCACGGTCAGGTTCCCCTTAAAGAAAGGGCAAAAATACTGGAACACTTCAATCAATCAAAATCTCCCATGGTCTTACTGATGACCCTCAAGACTGGAGGGGTAGGGCTCAATCTGACTAAGGCGCGATATGTTCTTCACTTAGAGCCATGGTGGAATCCTGCGGTTGAAAACCAGGCTACTGACCGTGTTCACCGCATGGGACAAAAACGTTCCGTCTACGTTTATAAATTTTTAATGAACAAATCTGTCGAGGAGAAAATTCAAACCCTCAAGGATCGCAAAGGACAACTTTTTGAGGCCCTGCTCGGATCTGAAAACAGCGTCATGCAAAGTGAGAACTCTACCCTGCAAAAGACAAATGCTCGCCTCACCAAGGAGGACTTCCTCTACCTTCTTGAGTAAAGGCTTAAAAGGTACGCCATCCTTTTTAAAGAAATCCTCGCTTTATTCGTCTTCAGTCTCTTCTTGGCCCATAGGAAAAAGGGATGGCGTACTTTCTAAGCCCCTTTCTAAGCCCTATTCTTTTAGACTCATCGCATTTTCAAATTGTTTTATCACATCTTGCTTGACGCCTGAGTTGCGAAAGTATTCTTTCCAATTTGTTATAACGAAGTCATTAACCTGATCGATAATCTCAGCAGCGTCTTTTTCATCAATTTCAAAATATTGACAAGCCGATAATAGATTTCTTTTTGAAGCTTGCCTGTCATAGGCTCCTATGGTCATGGCCATGGTAAAAGTGTTTGTTAAGGTAGCTCTGGGAAAAACATCATAAAGTGGAGATAATCTCCACGTTCCATCACGATGCAATATCCCGTGATTTCTGGGATGATCGTCATCATTGTTGACGGCAATATTGAATGCGATTCGTTTGTAAAGTTCAAGTTGATCTTCTTTTATTTCAGACTCAGAAGAACCAGATTTCCTTAGATAATCACAGAATACAGGGTAGCTCCATTCTTTCCTTCCAAAGACATGCCAATCACACAGACTTAACGAACTCACAAAATGAGATCGAAAAATTTTGCCATCTATGATTTCCCTGTCAAAGCGTTCAATCATATAAACATTTCGATTGTCATATTGAGATAAAATTATATCGGGGACGTTTAACCCAAGGTCTTTGGCCATTAACATGACTGCATATTCGATTTGTTGCTCGGGTAACGTGTCCAGCGACGTACCATACTTTGCAAGATAGAACTTGTCATTGGAGATCAAAGAGACCTTTGGCCTTCCTCCTCCTAAAGTGGGGCCATATTCAAAGAGTTCTTTCAATTTTTTCCCATCAACGTTTTTAATCATTAACTCTGTCTGTTCAATTATTTGCTTAAGAATAACGTTATGCTTTTTATGAGGCTTCCAGCCATCAGGAGTCAGCTGCATCGGCTCATCATGATCCATTGAAGAAAATGCCAAGGCACCAACATGCTCTAAACCATTCGCTAAGACATACTCCATTTCGTTTAATTCGCTAACTTGAAATTTCTTATTTAACAATTGCTGTCCCCACAAATCGGGAGCACTATCTTGGATCGAAGTAAACAATTCTTCACTTTCATACTTTTTTCCATATGCAACTAAGTTCAAAGGATCAATGTCAATTTTGTTTGGTCGATTAAGATAATCCTCCTCATACTTAAGTTCAAAAAAGTCTTGCGATACGGTTAATTTTGCACATTTTACAAATTGATCACCTAAGAAAATATAAACCCAAAATTCTTGCATCAAACACCTTACCCAAACCTAACCATATTATTATTTTTATTTCCCTTAACCACAGAGTTTTTTCTTCCGCCCTCTCTTAAGGCCTTAATCTCGTTGATTGCTTGCCTACGATCTAGGTCTGGACTTGCAATATCAGAAATCCCTGTCAGTAACCCAAGAGCATCCAAAACGTTGAATACTTTCCCAAAGCCAACACTAACATCACCACCTTCAATCCTGCGTAAAACAGTCTTGGAAACTGATGACTTGGCAGAGAGCTCTACCAACGACAATTTTCTTCTCTTGCGAGCAATCTGAATATTCATACCAAGTTTCTTTGCTTCAATTTCAGTTTTTATAAAAGTTTTCATCCTTACCCCCCTCGACAAAAATAAGTTCCATATTTGGATATTATAACATATTTTAGACCAAATGCGGAGCCAACAAGCCAGAAAAGTCCATATTTGGTAAATTTTACCAGTAAAAATAAAAAGGTACGCCATCCTTTTAGTTAAGGGCCTGTAGGAATCGACTGGCCGCCATGACTTGGATATTGGGGTGGGAAAAGCTCTTGGCCCTCGGCTTGGCCGGGTCGCGAACTAACTGGATGCAAAACTGTGGTTGCAGTATCTCATTAAAGTGAATCAAAGAAGGCGTTGGTGTCTTTTGGTTGCTCTTAACTTCTAATAACAAATAAGGCTTACCATCCTTGGTGATCAAAAAGTCGACCTCTCTTTTCTGTTTATCGCGAACGTAGAATAATTCAAACTCACCCATGGCAACATCTGTCCACAGTTGGACATTTTTAAGTAAGTGTCCTGCAATTAGATTTTCCCAACGTCCACCACCAACCTCAGCGGCAAAAGTCCAGTTATAAAAGTAGAGCTTAGGTTCCTTCTTAATGGCATTTTTTATTTTCTTCGAATAGGGTCTAATCCGATAACAAT